>JAAEZV010000316.1:0-2025 GCA_018222695.1 Gammaproteobacteria bacterium | reverse complement strand
GAGGGAGGACTATGACGTCTCACTAACGGATTACGATGAGCTTATCGCGACTTGAGCCCAGCGCCATACGCCAAAGACGACAATCGCGGCACACGACGTATTCACCAGCCCCGGACACCTTGCGATCTTTTTGGCCGCGTCCCGCGTAGACTGTGGCTTCATAGGCATTACATCCAACCACCGAGCTCTGCAGTGACTGAATCGTCGATCGACACGCCACCCGTTTCCACCGTGACTGACCGTAGCGGTGAGCCACCCCGCGCCAAGTCGCTGGCACCGCTCAGGCAGCTACTGGGATTTTTGTGGCCCCATAGGAACCGGATGATTGCGGCGGGTACGGCACTCGTGTTCGCGGCGGGTGCGCAACTGACACTGGGTTATGGTGTCAAAATCCTGATTGATGAGGGCTTCGCGGGGCCGGATCCCTCGGGGCTGTATAAGGCTGTGGTGTTTATGCTGGTGGTTGGCATCGCCATGGCGATTGGCGCCATGATCCGATTCTATCTGGTGTCATGGTTAGGGGAGCGTGTCAGCGCCGACCTGCGCAGTGCCGTTTTCAATAACCTGGTGCACATGCAGCCGAGCTATTTTGAGAGCAATCACTCGGGCGAGATCATGTCTCGCCTCACCACCGACACAACCTTGCTGCAGACACTGATCGGCTCATCGGTGAGCCTCGCAGTGCGCAACGCGCTCACGCTCACCGGCGCGCTGACGCTCATGGTCATCACCAACTTCAAACTCAGCCTGGTCATTCTGGTGGCCGTCCCGGTAACGCTTGTGCCCATTCTGATCTTCGGTCGACGCGTGAGAAAACTCTCCAACAAAAGCCAGCAAACGATTGCCGAAGTCGGCAGCCATGCGGGCGAGATTTTTCAGTCGATCAAAGTAGTGCAAAGCTTCAACCGGGAGGGCGCCGAGAAAACCGCCTTTGGGCGAGATGTGGAGCAAGCGTTTGTGGTGGCGCGGTCCCGGGTCTTTCAGCGGGCGCTGCTGACAGGCTTCGCCATCTTCCTGCTCATGGGCGGCATGGTCGGCATGATGTGGTCCGGGGGCGTCGATGTGATTGAGGGCCGCATGACCGGCGGTGAACTGGGGGCGTTTGTGTTTTACGCCATCATGGTGGGCACCGCCTTCGCCACCCTGTCAGAGGTCTGGGGTGATCTGCAGCGTGCCGCCGGCGCCGCAGAGCGTTTGATGGAGCTACTCGCCGAGACCAGTGAGATTCCTGACACGGGCTGCCAAACACCTGCGAGCAGAACCGCGTTGGCCTTTAAGGGTGTGCACTTCGCCTACCCCAGCCGGCCTACCCACCCCGCACTGTGTGACTTCACGCTGGAGATCGCGCACGGCGAATCCGTGGCTCTGGTCGGGCCGTCGGGGGCTGGCAAGTCGACGGTATTTGAGCTGATGCTGCGCTTTTATGACCCGATCGCCGGCGCGATTCGGTTTGGTGGTGTGGACCTCCGCGATATGGCGCTGGATAGCTGGCGCCAAAAGATCGCACTGGTGCCGCAGCAGCCCACGCTGTTCTCGGGGGATATCTTCTACAACATTGCCTACGGCGCTACCGAGCCAACCCAGGCGGCAGTGGAAGACGCGGCGCAAATGGCCCACGCCCACGAGTTTATCCAGACACTCCCAGAGGGCTACCAGAGCCATTTGGGCGCGCAGGGTGTCCGGCTGTCAGGAGGACAGCGCCAGCGTATCGCGCTAGCCCGCGCCATTCTCAGCGACCCGGAGCTGTTGCTACTGGATGAAGCCACCAGCGCCCTCGACACCGAGAGCGAGTGGCACGTGCAACAGGCGCTCACCGAAATCATGCAGGAGCGCACCACAATCATCATTGCCCACAGGCTCTCCACCGTGATCAACGCGGATCGCATCGTAGTAATGGATGAGGGGCAAGTCATCGACAGCGGGCCACACGATGAACTGATGAAGCGCTGCGAGCTCTATCAGCGCCTTGCTCGGCTGCAGTTCCAGACCGAGAACGCGAGTTAAGGCAGCCACAAAAAACCCCGC
>JAAEZV010000315.1 GCA_018222695.1 Gammaproteobacteria bacterium | reverse complement strand
TGAACACGCCCAAAAACTGGGCGCTGGAGAAAATCCCCATGGCGGTACCCCGCAGCGACAAAGGCGCAAAGATGGACACCAGCGCGGGGAGAATCGTTTCAAGTGCCGTGAAGCCGGCGAAGAACAGCACCAGCCCCGCACCGAGTAGCGTGAGTGATACTGAGCCCAACGCAACAATCAGGCCGAGTACAGTCAGCACCGCTGTCACGGCCAACAAGGGGCGAGGGTCATCGACCTCGCGGCGCTTGCGCACCAGTATCGCCACGCCGGGTATGGCACCACACAAGGTCGCCAGATACATCCACGCGTGATACTCGGTCGCCAGCCCGACCTGCTCCGCCATCACTGACGGGATCGCTGTGAAAGCCGCCATTAATAGAAGGTGCAGACAAAAAATGCTGCCGTAGAGCACCCCCAGCCCACGACTCCACAGGGCCTCACCCAGTCGTTCTCGATCGGCAATATGGGCACTGCCACCGTCACTGACCTGGGGCGCCGCCGGCAGCCAGAAAAGCACCACCATGAGACCCAAGCCACCCATTACTGCAGTGACCTCAAACACCCTCGGCAGCCCACCCCAGGCCGCGAGCACGGGGCCCAGCACCAAAGCCAGCGCAAAGGAAACGCCGATGCTGGCGCCAATGATGGCGGAGGCCTTGGTGCGCTGTTCGACCCGGGTGTAGTCAGCGGCGAGGGCCATTGTGGCCGACGCAATAGCGCCCGAACCCTGAAGCAAACGGCCTATCGCCAACCCCGTGAGCGTGTCTGCAGCTGCGGCCACTGCACTGCCGACCACCAGCAGGCTCAGACCGCCAACAATCACCGGCTTGCGGCCAATTTGATCTGATAACCAGCCCAAGGGTACTTGCAGGGCAGCCTGGGTCAGGCCGTAGGCGCCCAGTGCAAGGCCAATGCTGGCCGGGGTGGCGCCCGCCAACTCCCGGGCGTAAATCGCGAACAGCGGCAGGACCATGAAGAGGCCCAACATCCGCAGGCAGTAGAGGCTGGCCAAACCCAGCACAGCGCGGCGTTCTAGAGCGGAAAAGGGTTCTTTGGCTAACACGGGATCCGTCGCCTGGGCGGTAGTTCAGTGTATCACGCGGTCAAAAAGCGGACGGGGTGCGTCCGCCGCGGCCGGATGCTCGTATACTGTGCGATTGGCTTTTTGACAGGCTTACAGCATGGACACCATCGAGGTGCGCGGCGCCCGCACCCACAACCTGAAAAATATCGACCTCGATATTCCCCGGGACAAATTGGTCGTGATCACCGGGCTCTCGGGGTCCGGCAAGTCATCCCTCGCCTTCGATACGCTCTATGCCGAGGGACAGCGCCGCTATGTGGAGTCTCTGTCGACCTACGCGAGGCAGTTTCTGTCGATGATGGAAAAGCCGGACATCGACCATATCGAGGGCTTGTCGCCCGCCATCTCGATCGAGCAGAAATCGACCTCCCACAACCCCCGGTCCACGGTCGGCACCATCACCGAGATCTATGACTACCTGCGCCTGTTGTTTGCTCGGGTCGGGGATCCACGCTGCCCAACCCACGGCGTCACACTGAAGGCACAAACCGTGACGCAGATGGTGGATGCGGTACTCGCGCTGCCCGAAGGCAGCAAACTCATGTTGCTCGCACCCGTGGTGCGCGACAGAAAAGGCGAGCATTTGCACGTGTTTGAGCAAATGCGGGCTGCCGGTTTTATCCGCGTGCGGGTCGACGGCATTGTGGTAGACCTCGACGACGTCCCGACACTCGACAAAAAGAAAAAACACCGTATCGATGTGGTAGTGGACCGCTTCAAAGTCCGCGATGACCTCAAGCTGCGGCTGGCGGAGTCTTTTGAAACGGCGTTAGAGCTGACCGATGGCGTGGCCGCCATCGCCCCCATGGAGGGTGACGGAGAGGAGACCTTGTTCTCAGCCCGCTATGCCTGTCCCAGCTGTGGCCATTCCATCGACGAGTTGGAGCCGCGGCTGTTCTCCTTTAACAATCCTGCGGGCGCCTGCAGTAGCTGTGACGGTCTGGGCGTCACCCAGTTTTTCGATGAGAGCCGCGTCGTCCTGCATCCTGAAGCCAGCTTGGCCGAAGGCGCAATTCGCGGCTGGGATCGCCGCAACGTCTACTACTTCCACTTACTGCGATCGCTGTCAAAACACTATGACTTTGACATGGATAAGCCCTTCGACAAACTGTCACAAAAGCACCGCGACATTATTTTGTATGGCAGCGATGGCGAAGAGATCGAGTTCTCCTATGTGAATGATCGCGGCACCGTCTTCAAGCGCCGTCACGTCTTTGAAGGCGTCATTCCCAACATGGATCGACGCTACCGGGAGACCGAGTCCTCCTCGGTACGGGATGAGCTCGCCAAATATGTGTCAACGGCGGCCTGCAAGACTTGTGAAGGCACCCGGCTCTGTGAAGATGCCCGTAGCGTCTATGTCGACGGTCGCACGCTGCCTAGCATTACTTCGATGCCTGTCGGTGACGCTGAAGCTTACTTCAATGCACTGCAACTCACCGGTCGTCAGGGAGAGATCGCTGACAAGATTCTGAAAGAGCTCCGCGCGCGCTATCGTTTTCTGGTCGACGTCGGCCTGAATTACCTCACGCTTGATCGCAGCGCAGAGACGCTGTCCGGCGGCGAAGCCCAGCG
>JAAEZV010000314.1 GCA_018222695.1 Gammaproteobacteria bacterium | reverse complement strand
TGGCGGTTTTGCGCCCTATCGGGCCAGCGGGTCTCCATTCAGCCCGTGATCAGGTGTCATCAAATGCTATTGTCATGCCTCGCGGCCTCGTTAAGCTTACCGCAGGTTGCAAACACGCAGTTGCCGTTGGGGTGAATCAGCGTGATCAAAAGGCGGCCATTGTTATCGCCGAACAACACAATCTCTGGGGACTTTTCATGATCAAGACGCTTACGACTTTGCTGCTCAGCCTGGGCCTCGCCCTCACTCTGGGGTGTGCCCCCTCTTCCGATGAGGCCGCCGAGGCGCCTGCCGCCAGCGCAGCGCCCAACTTCGCCGCCATCCACGCCGAGGATGCGGGCGAGAAGATCGCTGTGACCATGGATAACTATGAAGAGGCCGAGAGTGATCTCGCTTTTTACAACATCACCAAACTGGTTGGGATGAACACGTTCTTTCACTTCCCGACCGGTGCCTTTGATCTCGACAACCAGACCGTTGTGCGCATGAACCGCGATACCTACTACAGCGGAGCGATCATCGACACGACGCAAGGTGCCACCGTGACCATTCCGGAAACCAACGGCCGCTACCTTTCAGTGATGGTGGTGCAAAACGATCACTACATCGATCAGGTATTCCTGGAGCCTGGCACCCATGAGATCACCAGTGATACCGACTTTGCGATGGTGGCCATGCGCATCCGCGCCAACCAGAACGACCCCGGCGACGATGATGCGATTGCCGCGCTCCGCGCTGGCGTAAAGCTTGAAGTTGGCGGCAACGCCAGCCACGTCAGACCCAACTACGACATGGAGCAACTGGTTGCGCTGCGTGACGAGCTGACCGTTGAGGGCACCAAGTTAGGCACACTGATGGGCATGCAGGGCGCGCACGGCACGATCGAGCCCATGATGCACCTGTACGGCACGGCGATTGGTTGGGGTCTGCTGCCCGACGCGCAGGCGCAGTACCTCGGTTCTGCGAAGTTCTCTAACGATGGCTGTTACATGGCGTCTTACGACGCGCCGCCCTTCAACGAGCCCGGGTTCTTCTCTATCACCATTTATGACGCTGACGGTTGGATTTACAGCGAAGACGGCATCCTCAACGAGTTCAACATGAATTTGAATGACGACGGCTCCTTTGACGCCTACTTTGGCGAGTGCGGTGACGTCGACAACAATCTGCCGACCGTGGATGGCTGGAACTACATCCTGCGCATCTATGAGCCCAAGCTGGACGAGCTTCAGGAATTCCGGCTGCCTGAGGTGAAGAAGGTCAGCTAATACAGTAAAGCACTGCTCGGGCACCGGATTCGGTGCCCGCACTCAATTTCACCTTGCACCTACCACCCTCTTCCTCCCTCTCTCTGCCTTCCACTCTCTACGTGCCACCCTGTATCTTCTATCTTTCACCCGCCACCCAATGCTACGGCAGCGGCAGGCGTTAGAGACAGGAGTCATACCCTATGAGCTATCAAGCTGTTCCCATTCAAGATCGCGTCGATATCGATAACCTGTTCTCCGCTTATGCCTACACACTGGATGACGGCGATGCCGACGGCTGGATCGCGCTCTACACAGAGGACGGCGTATTCGACGTGCCGGGGCTTAACCGCTTCGAGGGCCCGGAAGGTTTGCGCGCCATTGCCGATATTGTGATTAACGGCAGCCAGGGTAACTGGCGCCACATGGCAACCAACGTGCTGGTGACGCCCGGTGCAAGTGGCGACGAGGTTGCCGTGCGGTTGCGTACGCTGGTGACGGACTGGAATGTTGACCCGGCTGGTACACAATTTAACGACTACCGCGGCACGCTGGTGCGCATCAATGGTCATTGGCGCATTAAAGAGCTCATCGCTACACCGACCAAAGTCATCGTTTAACGCCCGCTGATCGCGCGTTTCAAACGCGGCCCACCTTACTTTGGGAGCAAGGCCCATCTTTTTAAGCGAGGGCGCATCGGCTACTCTTCATCCCTCGAAAACGCCGTGCCGGAGCGCACGACAAAACGCTTAGGGGGCAACACCGTGACACAGAGTTGGGATCTGCTGATTAAAGGCGCCAAAGTATTCGATGGTAGCGGCGCACTACCCAGCATTCAGGACGTGGCTGTACGTAACGGCAAGGTCGCCGCGCGGGGCGACAGCCTGCCAGCCGATGCCGCCGAGCAGGTGGTCGATGGTAGCAACCAATGGCTCGTTCCCGGCATGCTCGACATCCACACGCATCTCGACCTCGAGGTCGATGTTGAGCCCGCGCTGCCAGAGGTAGTGCGCCATGGCACGACGACGGTACTGGTAGGCAACTGCAGCCTAGGCACCAGCTTTGGTACCCAGCAATCCGGTGAGCAAGAGCCCATCGTCGATTGCTTTACCCGCGTGGAGAACATCCCCAAAACCGTCTTGCGCAAAGTCGCCGAAAAAATCACCTGGGATAATACTGGTGACTACATGGACCACTTTGCGGATATGCCACTCGGCCCGAACATTGCCGCCTTTGTGCCCCACTCCATGCTGCGCGTGGAGGTCATGGGTCTTGAGGCGAGCGTGAGTCGTAAGCCGACCGAGGCCGAGCTCTGCAAAATGGAAGAGCTGCTCGAGGCCGCGATGCAGCAGGGCTACATGGGCCTCAGCACCGACGGCCTGCCCTTTCACTACATCTCGAATGACCCTAACAC
>JAAEZV010000313.1:1404-2670 GCA_018222695.1 Gammaproteobacteria bacterium | reverse complement strand
GTTTTTGATGGCGCCAAATGCATTGAGTGTGATGGCTGTACCGATATTTGCCCTACCGACTGCATTAACTTTATCGACAACGCTGAGGAACCGGTCATGCGCCGCTCGTTACGCGCCCCAGCCTGTGACGAGACACAGGATTTGTATGTCTCAGAGCGGCTTGCGCAAACCCAGCGCGTGATGGTGAAAGACGAGAACGTTTGCCTGCACTGCGGCCTCTGTGCCGAGCGGTGCCCTACCGGCGCCTGGGATATGCAACGTTTCCTTTACTCGGTGACCAAGGCAGGTTAATGATGCAGCCAAAAGAAGCCATCAACGACTTCGTCATCAAGTTCGCCAACGTCAATGGCACCGGCTCCGCCAGTGCCAATGGCATGTTTGCCAAGGCGATTTTCCGCATGGGTATCCCGGTGAGCCCAAGAAACATTTTCCCCTCGAATATTCAGGGATTGCCCACCTGGTACGAAGTGCGCATCAGCCAGGACGGCTATCTGGGCCGCCGCGGCGGCATCGACATGATGGTCAGCGTGAACCCGCAGAGCTTTGCGAAAGACGTCGGCGAGGTGGAGCCCGGTGGCTACATGCTCTATGACTCCACCAAACCCCTCGACCTGCGTCACGTGCGCCGCGACATTCATTATCTTGGCATTCCACTGACGGAGATGTGTCTGCGCGAATACACCGACTCCCGTCAACGGCAGCTGTTCAAGAACGTCATCTACGTGGGGGCGCTGTCCGCACTCCTCAATATTGATTTTGCGATCCTGAAAGATCTGGTCAGCGAGCAGTTCAAGGGCAAAGAAAAACTCATCACCCCAAATATTCATGCGCTGGAGATGGGGCATCAGTTCGCCTCAACCCATTTTGAGTGCCCTCTGGGAATACACCTCAAAGCCGGTGAGCAAACGCCAAAACATATTCAGGAGTTCGATCAAATCCTGATGGATGGCAACACCGCGACGGCACTGGGCGCGGTCTACGCCGGAGCGACCGTTGCCGCCTGGTACCCCATTACGCCCTCGACCTCAGTCGTGGATGCCTTTGAAAAATACTGCCGTCGCCTGCGCATCGATCCGGGCACGGGTAAAAAGAACTACGCCATCGTCCAGGCGGAAGACGAGCTCTCCGCCATGGGCATGGTCATTGGCGCCAACTGGAACGGCGCCCGCGCCTTTACCGCAACGAGCGGCCCGGGCGTGTCACTGATGAGCGAGTTCTTAGGCCTAGCCTACTTTGCCGAGGTACCCGCGGTACTGGTCGACGTGC
>JAAEZV010000313.1:0-1394 GCA_018222695.1 Gammaproteobacteria bacterium | reverse complement strand
CGCGCCGGACCGTCTACGGGTATGCCCACGCGCACCCAGCAATCAGACATCCTCGCGGCGGCTTATGCCTCGCACGGCGATACCAAACACGTGCTGTTCTTCCCGGCCACGCCAGCAGAGTGCTTCAGCATGACGGTCGAAGCGTTTGATCTGGCCGAACGGCTGCAGACCCCCATCATCATCATGAGTGATCTTGATCTCGGCATGAACGAGTGGATGTCGCCGCCGCTGGAGTTCGACGACAGCTATCGCTACGACCGCGGCAAAGTGCTCAGCGGTGAGGATCTCGAGGCTATGACCGAGCGCTTTGGGCGATACCTCGACGTCGACGGTGACGGCATCCCCTACCGCACCTACCCCGGTGCGCACCCCACAAAGGGGGCTTACTTCACCCGGGGCAGCTCGCGGGATGAATACGCAGCCTATACCGAAGACGGTGATGTCTATGTTCGCAACATGGACCGACTGCTGAAGAAATTCGAGACTGCGAAATCACTGGTGCCCGAGGCCAAAATCAAGCCTGCGGCGGAGCCGACCAAAGACGCCCTGCTGTTCTTCGGCACGACCGCCTCGCCCGCCTACGAGGCCCTCGAAACGCTTGAGAAAGAAGGTATTCATCTCGACACGCTGCGGCTGCGCTCCTTCCCCTTCACCCAAGAGGTGGAGGACTTTATCGAGGAGCACGATCGGATCTTTGTCATTGAGCAGAACCGCGACGGACAGATGCGCCGCCTTTTACTCAATGAGACCAATGTAGAAGCCAACGCCAAACTGATTTCAGTGGTGGAGTATGACGGCCTGCCCGTGACCGCCCGAAAGATCGCCAGCGTGATACGCGGCGCGATGGGTATTAACAATGTCACGCCGCTGGTACCGAAGGAAAAGGAGCTCGCCTCATGACCTACGCCAAACCCGCTTTCCGGCACCCTGATGCCCGCACCAATGAGGTGGGCTGCACACGTCGCGACTACGAGGGGGGGCTCTCCACCCTCTGCGCTGGCTGCGGCCACGACTCCATCAGTGCCGCCATCATCGACGCCTGCTTTGAACTGTCGATTGAGCCCCATCGAGTGGCGAAGCTCTCAGGCATCGGCTGCTCGTCCAAAACACCCGCCTACTTTCTCAGCGGCTCGCACAGCTTTAACAGCGTGCACGGGCGCATGCCCTCTGTCGCCACCGGCGCCAATCTCGCCAACCGTGATCTCATCTATATCGGCGTCTCAGGCGACGGCGATACCGCATCAATTGGCATGGGCCAGTTTACCCACGTGATGCGCCGCAACCTGAACATGACCTACATCGTGGAAAACAACGGCTGCTATGGGCTGACCAAGGGTCAGGACTCCGCCACGATGGACACCGACTCCGTCAGCAAGAAGGGCGACATCAATCCC
>JAAEZV010000312.1 GCA_018222695.1 Gammaproteobacteria bacterium | reverse complement strand
CCTGAACATGACCTACATCGTGGAAAACAACGGCTGCTATGGGCTGACCAAGGGCCAGGACTCCGCGACCATGGATACCGACTCCGTCAGCAAGAAAGGCGACATCAATCCCTACATGCCAATTGATCTGGTGCGAGTAGGCATTGAGGTCGGCGCGACCTTTGTTGGCCGCAGCTTTTCAGGCGACAAGGCGCAGCTCGTGCCACTCATCAAAGCGGCGATCAGCCACCGTGGCTTTGCCCTGCTCGATGTGATCTCACCCTGCGTGACCTTTAACAATCATCAGGGCTCGACTAAGAGCTATGCGAGCTTCCGCGAGCATAACGACGCCATGCCTGTCGACTTCATCCCGCGCAGGGAAGCCATCACTACCAGCTACGACGCGGGTGTGGTGCATGAGGTCTGCATGCATGACGGTTCAGTGTTGCGACTTCAGAAAGTGAATGAAGAGTACGACATCGAAGACGCACAATCGGCGCTGGACGCCATTGCACACCACGCCAAGGAAGAGCGCATTCTCACTGGCCTGCTGTACATCAACCGCGACAGCGACGAACTACACGATGTGCTGCAAACGGCGACCAAGCCTTTGAACACCATGAATCAGCGAGAGTTGTGCCCTGGATCGCGCTTCCTGGACAGCATTAACGCAGGCCTGCGCTGAGCCATTAAAAGCGGCTTTATGGCAAGGGCGATTCATCCGATAACATCGCACGATCAGCCAGCGGCCAACAGATCACCCTCAGGCGACTGACCGCTGATAGCCGAAGCGGTTTTTATCTCTGGACTTCAGACGCCACTGACTCTCTTCACAACGCCCGGCATGCTCCGCGCGAATCAAAATGGCATCGATGCCGGAAGCTGCTGCCATCGGCAATTGGTCTGGCAGTAGATCCCCAATCACTTCGATGACGCCGGCGAAACCCAGCAATCTGAGCTGGCGCGCCACAGTAAAACCCCGCCCATCCACGAAGCCATCAACTTGTAGCCGCACAGTTGATAGATCGAGCAATTGAGTTATTTGGTCGTGCGATGCGACATCACCGACGGGTAATGCGCTAGCAACGGCGTCACCTTCAGCGATCTCAGAAAACTGACCCTCTTGATTGATGCGAATCAAAGCCGTCATCAGCCAGCCGCCACGATCACATCAGCGGGACGATGCAGCCCGCACTCGAGCTTCTCGTGCTGTCTCCACCTGCCAGCCCGTGGCTCCTCTCCAGCCTTTACAGGTGTCGTGCAGGGCGAACAACCTACAGACAGATAACCGGCAGAAGCCAAAGGATGAGCCGGCATTTCGTGTTGAGTCTGATAGGTCAAAAGGTCGGCGGTATTCCAATCGGCCAGGGGATTGAATTTCCATTTGCCGCGGGCACTGTCCCACTCCACCCGGTCAATCGTTGAGCGCTCATGGCTCTGGTAACGTTTTTGTCCCGAGATCCAGCCGTCACAACCCCTCAAGGCATGATCGAGCACTTTCACTTTGCGAAGCTGACAACAGGCATCGGGGTCTTTTAAGTGCAGGTCTCGAGCCGGATCGGAGCGCTTCTCCGACAAAGGATCCAAGCCTACAGTCCTCACGTTGACAAGGCCCAGGTGACTCACCAGCTCATCCCGATAGGCCAGCGTTTCATCAAAGTGAAAACCGGTATCGATGAAGATGACCGGCGCGTCGGGCGCGACCTCTGCTATGAGATGGAGCATTACCGCACTTTCGGCGCCAAAGCTCGTCACCACACCGACTTCACCGAAGGGCTTGTGCGGCGCGTACACCCAAGAGAGGAACTCCTCAGTGGCGAGCCCCGCCAGCGCGTGGTACTGCCGGTTAAAATCGACGGGAAGGTAATGATTTGTCACTGGGCTAGGCTGCATTGGCCACTCCATACAAAGCTGACTTAAAGGGCGACGTCCCCAAGCGCTTTACGGTGTCGCTAAACACCTCATCGGAACCAAGACGCAGTGCGAGGTAAGCCTCGAACAAGCGATCCAGGGCCAGCAGTAGTTCTGGCTCCGAGAAGCCTGGGCCCATCTTTTCACCCAGTGCCGCATCCATACCCACGCGCCCACCCAACGTGATCTGATAGTTCTCCACGCCGGCTTTATCCAGCCCCAAAATGCCAATATCTCCGACGTGATGATGACCACAGGCATTGATACAGCCTGAAATTTTGATCTTAAGTGGACCCAACTCTGGCTCTAAATGCTGGTAACGCATGGCGATCTGTTGCCCGATGGGAATCGACCTTGCCGTTGCGAGGGCGCAGTAATCCATGCCCGGGCAGGCGATCAGATCAGACACCAAGCCAATATTGGGGGTCGCAAGGCCCTCTCTCTTCAGCCGATCGAAAACCGCCATCAGATCTGACTGAGCCACGTGTGGTAACACGATATTCTGCTCGTGGCTGACCCGAAGCTCCGCAAAACCACTCTGCTCCGCCAATCCCGCCAACACGCGCATCTGTGCCGCGCTAGCGTCCCCCGGGGCCTGCCCGGGGGCCTTTAAGCTCACCGTGACGGAGGCATAACCCTCTTGTTTGTGCGGCGTCACGTTCTGGGTGACCCAAGCCTTGAAATCAGACTGGTTATTCACCGCGTCCCAATACGGGGCGACATCCCGCGGGGGTAGCAAAGGTGTGGCCAAGTCTGACTTTAAATGTTCAAGGCGACCGATAAGA
>JAAEZV010000311.1 GCA_018222695.1 Gammaproteobacteria bacterium | reverse complement strand
CCGCGGTGCGGGTCCAGAGCAGTTCGCGGGATGAGGGACTAAAGGGCGCTACGATGTTTTTGTAGAGCGTGGAAGCTGCTACCAGTAGCACGCTGTCCATCGATGACATCGCGGCCGCCAAGATCGAAACGATTAGAAAATCTGTCGCCCATAAGGGGAACACCGAGGCATCGTTGACCAACGAGGGGACGATCAGATCGGTATCGGTGACGTCCGTCAAAATGAGATGCGCATAGATTCCCACGGGGAACAGGCACCCCAGCACAATAGCGAGACCAATGGTGGCGATCCACTTGCCGCGGAGCACCTCTGCATCGTCTTTCAGGGCATAAAAACGCGATAATTGTCGCGGGTCTGCCAGCAGTTTCAGCGAGCCCGACAGCGACACGCCGAGCAAAACGGCAAAGGGAATACCGCCGTTGAGCTCAAACAAAAACTGTTTGTCCGGCAACGCACTCAATGTCGCAATCGATGTCACCCCGCCGGCGGCGCGGGTCACAAAATAAAAAATGACCACGCTGCCGAGTAGCATTAGCAGGCCCTGCATGACGTCAGTTCTCACCACCGAGACAAAGCCGCCCACGGAGGTGTAGAGCACCACAATCAAAAGGGTCAGCCCCACGCCCGCCTCGTAAGGCACATCGAGGAACATTTGAAACAGATGCCCCGCGCCCTTAAAGATGGCGAGCAGATACAGCAAGCTGGCAAAAACGATGACGAGTGCCGACGCTTGCAATAGCGGATGTCGGCTCTGCTGATCTGAGCTGGCGATGTATCGACTGCCCAGAAAGTCCGGAATCGTCAGCGCATCCCATTGCGAAGCGAAGCGGCGCAGAGGTGGGCCGATCCAGCGCCATGAAACCCAGCTGAACACCACAAGCAGGATCGCCATGGTGAACCACGCCACTCCGTAGTCGTAGGCTTTGCCGGCATGTCCGATATAAGTATTGGTCGAGGCAAAGGTTGCGAAGAAGGAAATACCGACTACGATGCCGCTCATCTCGCGATTACCCACGTAGTAGCCCGCCATGCCGCGGCTGGCTTGGCCGCCGAGGTAGGCGTTGTATAGCAGCGCGCCGGTGTACCCGACCAATAGAGCCAGTGCGAGCCAGTGCTGTGCCATCCAGTTCATGGGGGTTGAGAAGCCATTGTGTTAGCCAGTGAGGTGTCGGAGTATCTCAGATCTGTTGGGGTTGCGAGACTGTGATGTGACACAGCGCACAGTGTGCGGCGATGCCACCACGTAAAGCGGGAGACACAATGACTGCCGCGCGTGGACCACTGGGTACTTCAACCTGCGTGCCTCACGGTGCAGAATGGGTCACCGCGTGCATGAGCGAGAAGATAAAAAGGTCGCATTGATCAGGCTATGATCGCTACGCGCGGTGACTGGATACAGGGGAGCTCAGTGGTAAAGAAAACAGACAAACCGACTCGGCTGCCGACGCGAAAACCCGGCATTGAGCGCTACAACCGCATTATCGAGGCGGCGGAGGCGCTGATTCTCGAGGCAGGTTCGCTGAAGGGCATCACTCTGGATGCGGTTTCCAAGCGCGCCGAAGTACCGCGCGTTTCGCTCTATTATTTCTTCGACTCGATTGACTCGCTGATGGACGCGCTCTATCTGCGAGGCGTGCAAAAGATGGTCGCCGAGCTACCGCAGGCGCCACAGGCGGCGGATTGGCGCGACATGATGTTGCTATATGTCGACGGAGTGCGGGATTTTTATTTGAATAACAAAGTCGTGATGATCCTCGCGCTACTACCCGTGTCGTTTGTCTCGGTAAATCAGACCAACCGAGAGTTTGGACAGGCGTTATTCCAGTTGTTGCATTCGCAGGGTTTGGTGCCGAAAAGCCAGCAGGTGGTGAGAGCGTGTGAAATGGCGTCAGAACTCGCTGATCTGGTGTGGCGGAAATCGCTGATAGAGAAAGGCACGCTGACGCCAACCTTTACCCGAGAGGTAAAGCGGGTGGTGATTTCTTATTTAGAGGCGGTCTTGTCTGACTGAAACCGCTGGTTTGCGGCTTCTGCGTGCGCGTTAGGGCAGCAGTTTTTCCCGAAACAGAAAAATACCGAAGAAGCTGGTCACAAAGACGCCCCAATAGAAGACCAAGTCATCAATTGGCGCGTCGCTCGCATAGCTCCCAAAAATGACGAAGGGCGAAAACACGCAGATGAGTATGCACAGCTTTTGAAGTCGGTTCATGGTCGCCCCTTTAATCTCGTTTTCTGTCTGTCGTCACTATCGGCTGACACCTGTCGGCTCATCGCTGCGTACGCCATGTCCGGATGGCACACCAGTCGCACGAATCTAACTATTGTAAAACATGCTAGCGCGTTGAGAAGATGAAAGCCCACTAGTCTGAAGATCTGTCGCTTTTTGCGCGGTCCGATAGTGAAATAAAGAGACGTTAGAGACTAAGCTAGGTCTCACAGCACGAGACAGTTAGGGGAAACAGTGGTGGCAAAAACATTATCGAGGCGATTCTTATTACAGTCTCTGGCGGCGGGAGTCGCAGCGGCCAGTCACACGTTGAGTTTTTCCAGCGCTTCAAGATCTGTGCCTGTCAACAAGGCTGAAAGTGCTTTTATCCTCCACAATGACTTGCCCTGGGCGCTCGAGACGCGGCGCAGTCAGTTTGGATTTGGCCCCATCACCGCCGCTTCTCATT
>JAAEZV010000310.1 GCA_018222695.1 Gammaproteobacteria bacterium | reverse complement strand
ATAAACGGCAGCACTCTGCCGCGCAGTTGCGATGCCTCAAGGAACGACAATGCGTGTGACTGCTCATCGGGAAGGGGTGATGGCGCCACCCGCACCGTAGCGGTCTCTAAACTCAGGGGCGGGACGCTGAGTGGGGAAGCAGCCTGAGTGAACGGTGCAGACACGGCACCACACAGGCCTAGTACGAAAATCCATTTTCTCATGTTGCTGGCTCCTAGCTATTCAAGATCATACCGAATTGAGGTTCGGTCACTGCCGATCGCGGTAGAAATACCGCCATGACCGGCTCAGTGGTTACTTTGCCTATTGGACTATTGCCCCACCACGTCATGGGCAAGCACAATCCCTCCACGCCCCGATGAGGTCGCTGAAGGACAGGAGAGAATGCAATGGTGGTGAAGCGTGTAGCGGGAGCGCTGGGTGCCGAGTTACAGGCCGTCAATTTGGGCGACGGTATTGACGCTGAACTCGCCGGTACCTTGCGCGCCCTGCTGAATGAGCACGAGGTGCTGTTTCTTCGCGATCAGGTCATCGAACCCGCCGCACAAAAAGCACTGGCCGAGATTTTCGGGCCGCTACAAACACACCCTGCCTACAACACCGTAGAGGGACTGCCTGAGGTGATGATTCTGGAGAGCACCCGGGAGAACCCCTCAAAAATTGAGATCTGGCACTCGGATATGACGTTTCGTCAGCATCCACCCTCGGTCACGGTGCTCCGCGGCATCACGATTCCGGAGGTGGGTGGAGACACCTTGTTTGCCAGCATGACGGCGGCCTACGACGGCCTGTCTTCGGGGATGCAGCGCTACCTCGACGGCCTCGTGGCAGTCCACGATTTCAGCCACGGGTTTAAGGAGAGCCTCGCCGAATCCGGGGGCCGGGAGCGTCTGGCGGACGCCGTGGCCGCCAACCCGCCGGTGCGTCACCCGGTGGTACAAACCCACCCCGAAACCGGAAAAAAAGTGCTGTTCGTCAACGCCCTGTTCACCACTCACATTGAGGGCCTGCCACCTCTGGAGTCGGCTGAAGTCCTGCAGTTTCTGTGGCGCCACGCCAGTCTGCCGGAGTTCACCTGCCGCTTTCACTGGCAACCGAACAGCATGGTGCTCTGGGATAACCGCAGCACCCAGCACAAGCCCGTGAATGATTTCTTTCCTGCAACGCGGCGCCTGCACCGCGTGGTGAGTGAGGGCGATCAGCCCTACTGATTGGCCTTGATGTCTGCCAGGTAGCGGTTCACTTCGCGCCGCACCAGAGGCGCGAACAGATACAGCATGAGCACGTTCGGCAAGGCAATTAAAAAGGTCATCGCATCGGAGAAGTCGAGTACCGCGCGCAGCTCGAGCATGCACCCCAGCGCGATAAAGGCGCAAAAGATCATCTGGAAGACGACGCTCTTCACTTTCCCTTCACCCAAGAGATAGGTCCAGCCCTTGAGGCCGTAGTAGGACCAGGCCAGCGCACTCGAGAAAGCAAAGAGCAGTGCCGCCACCGCGATCACGTAGGGCGCCCAGGCAAAGTGCCAGGCAAAGGCCGCCGAGGTGAGCTCAATCCCCGCAAGCCCCGACCCCATCAGGCCCTGAGGGATAGCCGTTGTCAGCACCACCAGTGAGCTCAGTGAACACACGATCACGGTGTCGATGAAAGGCTCCAATAGTGCCGTGATGCCTTCAGAGGCCGGCTGCTCGGTCTTGACCGCAGAGTGCGCAATCGACGCTGAGCCAATACCGGCTTCGTTTGAGAACAGTGCCCGCTGAAAGCCGATCACCATGGCACCCAGAATGCCACCCGATGCCGCCTGTCCCGTGAAAGCCTCTGAGACCACCAAAGCCAGCGCGGCGGGCAGGTGTTCTGCGCTGAGGCCGATCACTACCACCGCAGCGATCACGTAGATCAGACCCATCACCGGCACCAGCACCGCCGCCACCTGTGCGATGGATCGTATGCCGCCAATAATCACGGCAGCAATGACCGCCGCCAGCGCGAGCCCGAATAGCCAGCCACGCTCAGCAAAAAAAGAAGTCTCGCCACCGGTGATCACGACGAACTGGGCAAAGGCCTGATTGGACTGAAACATATTGCCGATGCCCAGACAGCCAATGACCAGCGCCAGCGCGTAAAAGGAGCCAAAGCCCTTGCCGATGCCTGGCCAGCCCCGCTCCCGAAAGTAGGCCTCCATATAGAACATGGGGCCACCGGATACCGAACCGTCGGCGTTGTAGCGCCGATACTTGACCCCCAGCGTGCACTCCACCAGCTTGGTCGACATCGATAACAGCCCGGCGATAAACAACCAAAAGGCCGCGCCTGGACCACCAAGGGAGATCGCCACCGCCACGCCGCCAATGTTGCCGACGCCGACCGTGCCGGACACCGCCGTGGCAACCGCCTTGAAATGACTGATCTCACCGCGGGCGTCAGGATCTGCGAAATCACCGCGGGCATGACGGATCGCGAGACCCAGCGCCCGGACATTGATAAGCCGCAGGTAGAAAGTGAAGAAGAGACCGGCCACCGCCGTCCACATCACAATGAGCGGCACGTCGGTGCCCGCAATGTGCACCGTGTAAAACACAAAGGACGATAACGCTTCTGCGATGGGGCCGAGGTGCGCCTCCACCCATTGATCAGGAGACAGGCTCACCCCCACTGCACCGTGTGGCGCAATACCTGTT
>JAAEZV010000007.1 GCA_018222695.1 Gammaproteobacteria bacterium | reverse complement strand
ACCTCTTTCAATGCCTGTACGAGCTTGCCGGGCATCGCCCCGACATAGGTGCGCCTATGGCCCTTGATCTCCGCCTCGTCGCGCATGCCGCCCAAGCTGAATCGGTAAAATTTGCGGCCGAGCGCTGCGGCAATCGATTTGCCGATGCTGGTCTTACCCACCCCCGGCGGGCCCGCCAGCAACAGAATGGATCCATCAATACTGCCCTTGAAGGCGCCCACTGCTAAGAATTCGGTGATGCGCGCTTTGACGTCATCCAGTCCGTCGTGGTGCGCTTCCAGTGCGACCCGCGCCTGCTTGAGGTCCAGATTATCTTCTGAATACACGCCCCAGGGGACGGAGGTTGCCCAGTCCAGATAGTTGCGGGTCACACCGTATTCAGGGGACCCCGACTCCAGCACCTTCAGTTTGCTGAATTCTTCCTCGATGCGGTCCCGTACTTTTTGCGGCGGGTGCAGGTTTTCAAGCCGCTGCTGGAAACGCTCTAGGTCTGAAGTATTGTCATCCTTGGAAATGCCCAGCTCTTTCTCGATCACCTTCATCTGCTCTCGCAGAAAGAACTCACGCTGATTCGCCGAGACCTTCTCGTTGACCTGAGTGCTGATTTGTCCCTGTAGCGTGGCCACTTCTTTTTCGCGCTTCAGAAGCTCCAGCACTTTCGTCATGCGCTGGGTCAGGGGCAGCGTCTCGAGGATCTCCTGTAATTGATCGCCGTTTGCCGTAGTCAACGCGGCCGCAAAGTCGGCCAACAGGCTCGGTTGATTGGGATTGAACTGCCCGATGTGCTGCTTGAGCTCCTCGCTGTACAGAGGGTTAAGTGGCAGCAATTCCTTGATCGCCGCGATAATCGCCATGGCGTAGGCCTTGATCTCATCGCTCTCGCGATCTCCCTGGCTACGGGGGTACTCGACCTGTGCTACCAGAGGCCCTTCCTCATTAAGCCAGCGCACAATGCGGAAACGGCGAAGCCCTTGTGCCAGAAACTGGCCCCCATGCTCTGCCATGGGTGGGCGGTGCAGTCGCACGACGCAGCCGGTATTGGGGATTTGTTGTGCCGTCGCTTTGCCAGGGTCTGGCTCGTCTACAAAAGCGAGGCCCAACAGGCCAGAACCTTGCTTCGCGATCGCATCCAGGGTCGCCTGCCAGTTATCAGGGTTGAATGAGACCGGCTGCACCTGTCCGGGGAAAAAGGGTCTGCCGGGCAACGGTAATAGGACGAGCGTATCGGGTAGCACATCATCGGCTACGGCCGGCGTTGCCGGACCATAGTCTGCTAATGGCGCACCCTCGGGTGGTAGCACCTCGCCGTCGTACTGAATGTCGTCTTCCCTGTCCATTGTGCCTCCGTTCGGGCAGCGCCGCTGCTCGCCTGATGACACGGATATGGGGGCGAAGTTGAGGTAATTCAAGGTGCTGAAAGCACTGCGCACGTCACTGACGGAGCCTCTATTGGCGCTTCAAAAGCTCAAGCGCCAACAGATTCAGCCACAATCACCCATAGCGAGCCGCCCGCGAGGGGTCACCGGCGTTCGAAGTCCATTTTCAGGGGGGTAACGGCTGAGCGATGTGAATCAGCCGATCAACCAGGCCTACTCATCACCCTGAGAGGGCACCACCGGTTGCGGCGTCACAGGGAAAGGCGCGATTTTGGCACTACCGCCTTCGGAGATGCGCGCGGCGCCCTCTTTGTCCACTTCGTCGATGCGAACGATAGACTGCAGAGGAATGTAGCTTCGTTTCACACCCGAGAACTCGTTTTTGAGCTTCTCTTCGCCCGGGTCGACCAGAATCTGGGAGCGCTCGCCAAAAACTAACTCTTCTATTTCGACAAAACCCCACATATCACTCTGATAGATCTGCCGGGCAAAAACCTCGTAGACCTGACCACCATTGTGGAAAATGACTTTGTACATGGGCTGAGACGACATGAGGGCTCCAAGCGAACCGAGGTGGTGCTGAAAAAGGGGCGGAATGGTAACACTTTGCGAACAAAGCTCCACCTTTGGACAACAACCCCGTCTGCAGGCGCTATACTCCGCGCCCTTGGCCATTATTGAGTCGCCGCGCGTGACGAGGCGCATGGACAAAAGATGAGTAACGCAGGCACCAAAAAGCTGTTTGTCGAGACACACGGCTGCCAGATGAACGAATACGATTCCGCGCGGATGGCCGATCTCTTGGGTGCCAGCCACGGTCTCGAGCAAACCGATTCGGCTGATGAGGCGGACGTGCTGCTGCTCAACACCTGCTCCATTCGCGAAAAAGCGCAGGAGAAGGTGTTCCACCAGCTGGGTCGCTGGAAGCACCTGAAGCAGAAAAACCCTGATCTGATTATTGGTGTGGGCGGCTGCGTGGCCAGCCAGGAAGGCGCAGAAATCGGTAAGCGGGCGCCCTATGTCGACCTGATCTTTGGCCCGCAAACACTCCACCGACTGCCCGAAATGATCGATGATCGTCGCCGGGGAGAGCCCATAGTCGTCGATGTCAGCTTCCCCGAGATCGAGAAATTTGATCGCTTGCCAGAGCCCAGTGTCGAGGGCCCGACGGCCTTCGTTTCGATCATGGAAGGCTGCAGCAAGTACTGCACGTTTTGCGTGGTCCCGTACACCCGCGGCGAGGAAGTCTCACGGCCGGTGGACGATGTCATCGCCGAAATCGCGGGTTTAGCAGACCGCGGGGTAAAAGAGGTTAACCTGCTCGGGCAGAACGTGAACGCTTTTCGCGGGCGCAACCACCTGGACGAGATCGTTGATTTCGCTGAGTTGCTGCATCTGGTGAATCTGGTGCCGGGCATCGAGCGGATTCGCTACACCACGTCCCACCCGGTCGAGTTCACCGACGCGATTGTGGCCTGCTACGCCGAAATACCCGCGCTGGTCGACCATCTGCACCTGCCCGTGCAAAGCGGCTCGGATCGTATTCTGATGGCCATGAAGCGCGGACACACCGCACTCGAGTACAAGGCAACCATCCGCGCACTGCGCAAGATTCGTCCCAACATCTCGTTATCATCCGACTTCATTATCGGCTTCCCCGGCGAGACCGAGGCCGATTTCGCGGCCACGATGAAATTAATTGAAGAGATCGGCTTCGATACCTCTTTTAGCTTCATCTATAGCGCGCGTCCCGGCACGCCCGCCGCTGAATTGCCCGACGAAGTGCCGGAAGCGGTCAAAAAGCAGCGACTGCATCTGTTGCAGCAACGCATCACCCAGCAGGCATTGCGCATTGCCCGTCATATGGTAGGCACGGAGCAGCGGATTCTGGTAGAAGGCCCGTCGAAAAAGAACCCGATGGAGCTGTCCGGCCGTACTGAAAATAACCGTGTGGTGAACTTCGCCTCTCAAAACACCGCCCTGATCGGCCAATTTGCCGAGGTGGAGATTACGGCGGCTTATACCAACTCGCTACTGGGGCGTCAGATCGACCCCGTTTAATGCCCTAAACGGGAGTTGACTCAGCCGGCAAGGCGAGTATCGTTTGTTTCCCAATGTGAAAGAGGCGGCGTGAAAACCGTTGGACACAGAGCAATCGGCGCCCGAGGTCACCCCTCCGGGTCTGGCCTCACATATCACCCTCTCCCTCGAACCTAACGATGCACGTAATCTGGCAGCTCTCTGCGGGCAGCTGGACAGCCATCTGCGCCAGATCGAAAAGCGTCTCGACATCACGATCCAAAATCGCAGCAATCACTTTGAACTGCGGGGCGCCCATGAGCGCTGTCAGATCGCAGCCTCACTGCTGTCGTCGCTGTACACGGATATCGAAAATGGCGCTCAGCTGAGCCCGGAGAGCATTCACCTGCGCCTTCAGGAGGCAGACCTCGAACTGCTCAGCGAACCCCAGACTGCGGATATCGCCACCGATACGACGGGGCTCATTCGCACCAAACGGCTCTCGGTCAGGCCGCGGGGGCAAAACCAGCGCCAATACGTATCGGCCATCAACACCCATGACATCAACTTTGGCGTAGGCCCTGCCGGCACCGGTAAAACCTATCTGGCGGTCGCGTGCGCGGTGCGCGCGCTACTCAACGAGCAAGTAAAGCGCATACTGCTGGTGCGCCCAGCCGTCGAAGCAGGCGAGCGCTTGGGTTTCCTGCCCGGCGACCTGTCTCAGAAGGTTGACCCCTATCTGCGGCCACTCTACGACGCACTCTATGAAATGCTGGGTTTCGAGACGGTGAACAAGTACATCGAGCGGCACATCATTGAAGTGGCGCCCCTCGCCTTTATGCGCGGCCGCACCCTTAACCACGCGTTCATCATTCTGGACGAAGCGCAGAACACCACCCGCGAGCAGATGAAAATGTTCCTGACCCGGATCGGTTTCGGATCTACCGCGGTCGTGACGGGCGACACCAGCCAGATTGATCTCCCCAAAGGCACGCAGAGCGGCCTGACTCATGCCATGACGGTGCTGGAAGAGGTGGCCGGCATCACCTTTACCCAGTTCGGCAATAAGGATGTCGTCCGACATCCGCTGGTGCAGAGGGTCGTGAGCGCATACGACGCCTTTGAGCAAGGCAACGCATCACCCCGCGGCGAGGGTCCTCCGTGAATATCCTGCTATCCGTTGACCGCGCCACCGCAATCGACTCGCCCACTGACGCCACACTGCAGGGCTGGGTAAGTCACACGCTGACACAGACCTCATCTTTGCCAGAGCCGACTCCAGAACTGTCTATCCGCATTACCGACAATGAAGAGGCGGCCGATCTCAATCAAACCTACCGCTCTAAAGCAGGCCCCACTAACGTGCTGTCCTTCCCCGCCAATGTGCCGGCAGAGACTGGCTCTGGATTGCTGGGCGACCTGGTGATCTGCGCGCCGCTGGTGCAGCTCGAAGCGGCACAACAACATAAATCCGAGGAGGCCCACTGGGCGCACCTTGTCATTCATGGTGTCCTGCATCTCCTAGGCCACGACCACCAGATTCCTGCGGAAGCCGAGCAGATGGAAGCCCTAGAGATTGATTTACTCGGGCACCTTGGCTTTCCCAACCCCTATAACCATGAACAGCCCCCGGAGGGCTTATCAACGTGAACGACGAACGCAAGCTGGAATCGGAAGAACGATCCTGGCTGGACCGACTGACCCATTTCATCAGCGGCGAACCCCAGAATAAATCTGACCTCGAGGGCGTGCTCTCACTGGCTGAGGAGCACGAGATCATCGATGAGGATGCGCGCAAAATCATGGAAGGCGCGTTGCTCGTAACCGACATGCAGGTGCGGGACATCATGATTCCCCGCGCGCAGATGATTGTGATTGACTCTGATCAGCCGCTTCAGGAGGCACTGCCCAAAATTGTCCAATCTGGCCACTCGCGCTATCCAGTAATCGGAGATGGTATCGACGACGTCATCGGCATGTTGTTGGCCAAGGACCTGTTGCCGCTGATTCAGAGTGACGGCGATGTGCCGAGCATCACGGAACTGATGCGGCCGGTCATTGCCGTCCCTGAGAGCAAGCGTCTCAACGTGTTGCTGCGAGAATTCCGGCAGAACCGCAACCACATGGCGATCGTGATCGACGAGTATGGTGGCATCGCCGGGCTGATCACCATCGAGGATGTGCTCGAGGAGATTGTGGGTGAAATTGAGGACGAGACCGATGTTGAAGAAGGGCAGCTGATTCGTCCCGTCAACGACAACTCATTTATGGTCGAGGCGCTCACGCCCATCGAGGATTTCAACGAATTCTTTGACACCGCTTTCAGCGACGAGGAGTTCGACACGATTGGCGGCCTGGTGATCAATGCATTTGGGCAATTGCCGACCCGCAACCAATCGATTCGACTTGATCAATTTGAGTTCAAGGTCATCCATGCCGACGAGCGCCGACTCACCCGTTTGCGGGTAACAACCGAAGCCACTGACACCGCAAGCTGATGCTCGACAGAGTCCCCAGTTGGGGCGCAGCCTTGCTGGCTGGCCTCATTTTTCCGCTCGGCCTCGCCCCGTTTGACGTCTGGCCTGTTATTCCTCTCAGCGCTGGCCTCCTCTATACGGCACTGAATCGCACCCAGCGGCCGGGGGGCACCGGATTTGCCTACGGCGTAGGTTTCTTTGGCGCGGGCGTCTCATGGGTGTACGTGAGTATCCACGTCTACGGCAATACGCCCGTCTGGTTGGCGGTGGGCCTGACGACCGTCTTCTGCGGCGGTCTGGCGCTGCTTTTTGCCGCACAGGGGACGGCCTTTGCACGACTCGCAAGCCGACATCCGGCATGGCGAGCGGTTCAGTTTGCCTCGTTATGGGTGCTTTTCGAATGGCTGCGTAGCTGGCTGCTCACCGGTTTCCCTTGGCTCTATGCCGGCTATGGCGCACTCGATTCACCCTTGGCGGGATGGATTCCAGTGGTCGGCGTCTACGGCGCCTCCTGGTTCCTCGTCGCAATCGGCTGTTTAGTTGCCAATGCCTTGAGTCAACCGCGCGATACCGGACGCTGGGTGGGCACTGCAGCACTGGTGGGTCCGTTGGTGATAGCAGGCCTGCTATTGCAGCGCACGGAGTGGACCATTCCTGGGGGAGAGGCGATCACGGTCGCGGTCGTGCAACCCAATGTGCCGCTGAAGGAAAAATGGGACCCGCGCTACCGCAAGCAGATCGTGTCTGACTTTGGCGCGCGTTCGACAACGCTCGCTCAGGACCATGATCTGATTGTCTGGCCCGAGTCGGCGTTGCCCGGCTACCGAGACCGGTTGCTGGATGTTATCGAGCCGGTCGACCAGCAACTCGCGCTACTGGGTAGCTCACTCATCACCGGCATTCCCACCCGCGATACCACGGGGCGCTACAACAGCATCACGGCCCTCGGCGCCGGGTCCGGGACGTATCACAAGCAGAAGCTGGTGCCCTTCGGGGAGTATGTGCCGCTGGAACGCTGGCTCAGGGGCGTAATCGCCTTTTTCGACCTGCCCATGTCGCAGTTCGTTGCCGGCAAGACCGAACAGCGCCCTCTCCTTGCCGGCAACCTACCGGTTGCGCCCTTCATCTGCTACGAGATTGTTTACCCCGACTTCGTGCAACGCTACGCCCGAGACGCGGCACTCCTCGTGACCATCAGTAATGACACCTGGTTTGGCCAAAGCGCTGGCCCCTGGCAGCACTTCCAAATGGCCCGCTATCGCGCGGTCGAGCTCGGACGTGACCTGATCCGTGGCACCAATGACGGGGTCAGCGCCCTGATCACGTCCAAGGGCGTTGTCACCTCGACGGCATCGCAGTTCACTGAGACGGTGATCAGCGGCTCCGTGCAACCGCGTTCAGGGAACACGCCCTTTGCCGCAACAGGCAGCCTGCCCATCTGGGTTTTCGCCCTGATCACCCTCGTGTTGGGTCGGGATCGCGCCTAATACTGGTAAACTCTGCGCGGCCCCGCTGGGACTGCGTCGGACGACAAACGGCATCGGGATAAAGCCAGCGTCTCCCGCTGCTGTGATTGAGGAACAATGAGCCAGGAATACACACCGCAAACCTTGGAACTGGAGCTACAGGCCGAGTGGGCTGAGTCCGGTCGTTTCGCCGTGCAGCCCGATGAGGCGCGGGATAAGTTTTACTGCCTGGCCATGTTCCCCTACCCCAGCGGCAAGCTTCATATGGGGCACGTGCGCAACTACACCATTGCCGACGTGATCGCGCGCTACCAGCGCATGCAAGGGAAGAACGTGCTGCAACCGATGGGCTGGGACGCCTTTGGACTTCCCGCCGAGAATGCGGCTATTGCCAACAAGGTTGCGCCCGCGGCCTGGACCCGGGAAAACATCGACCACATGCGCGCCCAATTACAGCGACTGGGCTATGCCTATGATTGGGACAGGGAAATCGCCACCTGCGACCCGCAGTACTATCAGTGGGAGCAATGGTTTTTTACCCAACTCTACGAGCGGGGCCTCGTCTACAAAAAAATGGCCACGGTGAACTGGGATCCCGTAGACCAGACCGTGCTGGCCAATGAACAGGTCATCGATGGTCGCGGCTGGCGCTCGGGCGCCGTGGTCGAGCGGCGCGAGATCCCGCAATGGTTTATTCGCATTACCGCCTATGCCGAAGAATTGTTGGAGGGCCTGGACACGCTGGACGGCTGGCCCGAGGCCGTGCGCACCATGCAGCGAAACTGGATTGGAAAAAGCCGCGGCGTGGAGCTGGCGTTTGGATTGGATGAAGCTATTGCCAATCTCGATCGCATTGAGGTCTACACCACCCGGCCCGATACACTCTACGGTGTGACCTACATCAGTCTGGCCGCAGAACATCCCATTACGCTGGCGCTGGCTGAGAACAATACTGAACTCGCCGAATTCATCTCCGCCTGCAAGCAAGCATCGGTCGCCGAAGCCGACATGGCGCAGGCCGAGAAGCTCGGCATGGATACTGGCTTGCGTGCCACCCATCCGCTGACCGGCGAGGCCATCCCCGTTTGGGTCGCCAACTATGTATTGATGGACTACGGCTCAGGCGCGGTCATGGCAGTGCCTGCTCACGATGAGCGCGACTGGGAGTTTGCCCGCAAGTACTCCCTACCGATGAAAACGGTGGTCTGTGATCCCGACGGCAAGCCCGCGCAGACCGCGGACAGCGCCTACACAGAATACGGCGTGCTGACCGCGTCTGCAGAATTCGATGGGCGCGACTTTAACGAGGCCTTTGAGGGCATCTCTGCGCGGCTCGAAGCCGCGGGGATGGGCCAAACCACCACCCAGTTCCGGTTAAGAGACTGGGGCGTCTCACGCCAACGCTACTGGGGAACGCCGATCCCCATGCTCAACCTGGAAGACGGACAAGACATACCCATTCCGGCCGATCGACTGCCCTCATTGCTACCTGAGGACGTGGCAATGGATGGTGTGACCTCACCCATCAAGGCCGATCCCGAATGGCGCCGGTTTGAGCTTGAGGGGCAGCCCTGCGAGCGCGAAACCGATACCTTCGACACCTTCGTTCAGTCCTCGTGGTACTACGCGCGCTTCACCTGCCCACACTACACCGACGGCATGATCGACAGCGATCAGGCAAATTATTGGCTACCCGTGGATCAGTATGTTGGCGGCATTGAACACGCCATTTTGCACCTACTCTACTCCCGGTTCTTTCACAAACTGATGCGCGACGCCGGATTGGTGAGTAGCGACGAGCCTTTCACACGACTGCTCACACAGGGCATGGTGCTGAAAGACGGCGCCAAAATGTCGAAGTCCAAAGGCAACACGGTTGATCCACAAGAATTGATCGATCGTTATGGCGCCGACACGGTGCGTTTGTTCAGCATGTTTGCGGCACCACCAGAACAATCGCTCGAGTGGTCAGATTCGGGGGTCGAGGGCGCCAATCGTTTTATCAGAAGGCTGTGGCGACTGGTGCATGACCTCGATACTGACGGCACCGAGTCACTGCCTGACTCACTGAACGGCGAGCAAAAAAATCTGCGGCGCAAAATCCACGAGACCATTGCTAAAGTCAGCGACGACTATGGTCGCCGACAAACCTTTAATACCGCCGTGGCCGCGGTGATGGAGCTCTGCAATGAACTCGGGCGCCACCCGACCGAGCACAGCGGTGATCGCGCTGTCATCGACGAGGGTTTGCGCGCAGTGCTGCAGTTGCTGTGGCCCATCACGCCACACCTCAGCGAGCACCTGTGGCAGGCCCTGACAGGCGAAGCATTCAAGGAAAGTCAGTGGCCCGATGTCGACGACACTGCCCTGAGCCGAGACGAGTTGGAGATCGTAGTGCAGGTCAATGGTAAGGTAAGGGGCAAAATCAGCGTGCCCGCCTCCGCAGACAATGCAGAAATTGAGGCGATGGCCAAAAGTCAGGAGAACGTGCAGCGGTTTCTGGCGGATACGACCATCCGTAAAGTCATTGTCGTGCCCCAGAAGCTGGTGAATATCGTCGCGCAATGATCGACCACGACAACACCACTCACAGTGCCGCCTACCGCACTATCCAATGCTCACTGGGTCAAAGCGCACCAGGCCAGAGCGCATTAGGCAAATGGATCTGCTTGTCCGCAATGCTGATGTGTCTGGCTGGATGCGGCTTCCAACTCAAAGGCAGTGATGCCGCTAGCAGTAGCGCCAAACTCGAAGGCATGACCCTCCAGTTGATGAGCAGCCAGCCCCGATCTGAGCTGACCCGGGAGGTGTCCAGAGCGCTGAGCGCCACGGGCCTGATTCTGTTGGAGGAAGGCGACGCCACGCTGACTTTGGTGCTGCAGCCCGAGCAATTCACACAGCGCAATGTGTCACTGACTGCGCAGGCCAGAGCGGCAGAACTCGAGCTCACGCTGTTCACCGATTTCACACTTAATCAGCCAGAGTCGGATCCGATTGAGGCGCGCGCGACCGTGATTCGGCAGATGCTCAACGACCCCCGCAACGTGGTCGGTAAAACCGAGGAGATCCGGCTGCTTCGCGAAGAGATGCGCCGTGACCTCGCCGATCAGATTGCCCGTCGCGTTAGCCACAGCCTGGGCAGCTGATGCAACTGAAGCCCCCGCAGCTCGCTGACCATCTCTCACAACATCTTGCACCCTGCTATCTGATTTCAGGCGATGAGCCACTGATTGTGCAGGAGTGCGCCGATGCCATTCGCGCTGCGGCTCGCGCCGCGGGCTGTGCGGAGCGCCAGCGCATTACCATCTCTGGCAAAGACGATTGGTTGGAGCTTGGTCATAGTGCCGGCTCGCTATCCCTTTTTGCCGATCGAAAATTAATCGAAGTGCAACTTCCCAGCGGCAAGCCCGGAACCGAGGGCAGCAAGGCGATACAAGAGTACCTCGCGGGAGAGCAGGAGGATGTCCTGCTCATCATCAGCGGGCGCATCGATAAACAGTCGCAGAAGAGCAAATGGTACGTCGCGCTGGATCAGGCAGGGGTCGTACTCCCGGTGTGGCCGATCTCTCCGGCCGAGTTACCCGGCTGGATAGCTGCCCGCATGAAGACCGCTGGGCTGACCGCAGACAACGACGCTGTGACGCTGCTGGCCGAGCGATTGGAGGGCAACCTGCTTGCAGCGTCACAGGAAATCGAAAAGTTGCGGCTGCTACACGGCGAGCAGACCATCACCGCGGAGTTGGTAGCAGACACCGTGTCGGATAACGCCCGCTACGACGCGTTCCGGTTGGTCGACGTTGCCATGTCGGGGGATAGCCGGGGAGCCGTGCGGACATTACGGGGGCTGCGGGCCGAGGCGATCCAACCACCCGTGTTGTTGTGGGCCCTCTCGCGGGAGGTCAGGTTGCTCGCAGATTTGAAGCGGGAAATAGCCGGCGGCACGCCTGTGAATGCGGCACTGAGTCAGCGTGGGGTATGGCGGAATCGACAGGCGCTGGTGCGCTCAGCGATGAACAGGCTGGGCGGCCGAGATCTCGCTGAGATGCAGGCACTCAGCTTTCACGCGGATGGCGCCAGTAAGGGTTTTATGCAGGGAGAACCCTGGAGTTTATTGGAGCGGCTCGTGGTTGTGCTGGCTCAGGGATCACTGCCTGCCAGTACGCGCGAGCGGCGCGCGTAGAGACCGATAACCAAAACAATCCCCGCGCATCCTGTCCATATGGCGACACGACTGAAGCCAAAACCATCCACCCCCGCGCCGAGTAAAGCAGCGCCCAATGCAGGCGCGCCCATAGCCAGCATTGTCCAAACGCTCATCACACGACCGCGGTACTCGGCACTGGCCGTCAACTGTATGAGCGTTTGCGAGCCGGTACCCGCTACGGTGGTGACGACACTGAGCATCGATACCCACAGCGCCAGCCCCACCAAGCCGGCAAACCACTGCAAACTGATGAGAGCCAGGCCTGCCAGCATGATCGCCGCGCACACCAGTGCCATCAGGCGCGCCAGGTCAGCGGCCTGACGACTGACTAGTAAGCCCCCCAGCACAGAACCCAAACCCGCCATGGCAACCAGGACCGCGAGCTCTGCGGATCCGCCCTGCAACACCTGCCCCGAGAGGGCCGGCAGTAACTCGATAATAGTGCGGCCCAGCAGACCATTGACCGCCGTGAGTGCGAGCAACAACCTGAGATCGGATCGGCCCAACAAATGGCGAAAGCCTGCGACCAACTGGTCCACGAATGAGGACGATGGCACCGCGGGCGCGTCCCGCTCAATCGTCAGTCGGGACAGACCCCAGAACGACACCATGAACATCATCATTGCCGTCAACCAGGCGGCGCTGACATTGACCTGCGCAACCAGGGCCGCCCCCAGAGCAGGACCCACCATGCGGGCAATATTAAAAGACATGGCGGAATACCCCACCGCACTGGGTAGCGCCTCGCGCGTGACCAGGAGCGGCACGAGGGCGAGGCGCATCGGTGAATGCAGCGAGGTGGCCACACCGAGAGTGCCCGCGAGCGCCAGCAAGGCCGCGCGATCGTACCAACCCAGCCAGGTCGTGAGGGTGCCGGTCAGCGTGATGGCGCTGTGAATCACCATCGACAACCGTAGTCCCTCACGCGGATTCACCCTGTCAGACAGAATCCCGAACCACGGTGATAACAACAGCGCCGGTGCCAGCATCAAGGCACCGACAATACCCACCCAGGTCGCCGGGTGCGTCAGGTCCCAGGCGCTCCACCCCAACAGAAACCGCAGTAACCAAGCGCCGAGACTTGAGAACCAGCTTGCGGGGTAATAGCCCCGAAAGCGCGGATCTGCCAGCGCCGATCGATGGACCTGTCGTGTTTCACGACAGTCCGAAAAATCCTCACTTGCTTTTTGGGTCATGCTCAAATACTGTCTATTTATACAGTATTTTTACTGTTGTCGCTGTTTCATCAGCACGCCACCTGTCGGCGGGAGTGATTCGGCGCAGCAATATGAAATGGGAGTGCATCATGAATTATCTACTTGAAGATATTTTCCGTCGTGCCGACACCTGGAGAGGTATGGACCAACACGGTATGGATCCGTCTGGTCTCGGTCAACAACAGCGTGTTTTTCTCCACCCGGAAAACACCGCCGCCAATGGCGATGCCCACACCTTCTCCGGTGTCAGAACGGGTTTCGATGTACTGGATACACAACTGTATAACAGAGGCTGGCCTGTCGGCGGCTGTATCGAGGTCATCAGCGACCAGTGTGGTCTGGATGCCATGGGGGTGTTCATGCCCATGATGAAGCAACTATCCGGTCAGGGCCGTTGGCAGGTGTTCATTGATCCACCCTATACCCCTTACGCCCCACTTCTCGCCGGCGAAGGGATCGATCTTCAAGAAATCATGCTGGTACATCCCAAGAGCCGCGATGAGGTGCTGTGGTCAACCGAGCAGGCCTTGCGAAGCAGCACCTGCAGTGCCGTATTTGTGTGGCTGGGCGCCACAGATTATCGCTATGCGGAGCTGCGCAAAATACAGCTGGCAGCAGCCAGTCATGGGACACCAGCTATTCTCTTTCGCTCTTCTGAAGCACTGGAGCAAGCCTCCCCCGCCAGCCTGAAAATCCATATCGACGGTTACCGGAAAATCAAGATTCTCAAGCAACGGGGCGGGCGTCAAAGCCCAACTATTTCCCTGCCCACAGATGACTCACTGCTCGATGCTGCAGCGGTGTGGGCATCACTGGAACCGTCAGAAACCCTCGGAACATCACCCGGCTTCCGGCCCTCTGCATGAGCTGGCAAGGGCCACATTCGGATCCGCGCTTGCTTCATTTCGGTATAGCGTCCGGGTGACGGAGCGGCTATCCTTGCGCCCGCTTCTGACCACCCCAAGGCTGTCATGCAGGATTTCCCCCACCACTATCGTTGTGTCGCTACCGCCAACGCGGACCAATCCCGGGTGCGCGTTACCAGCCAGGGCCTGAAAGACCTGACCACTGATGTGCCGAGAGAGTTCGGCGGCCCCGGTGATCAATGGTCTCCTGAAGCCTTGCTCATCGCTGCAGTCGCTGACTGCTTCGTGCTGACATTTCGAGCGATGGCCGGGCCGTCTCAAATCATCTGGCACGCACTGGACTGCGATGCCACGGGCACGTTGGAACGTGTCGACCGATCGACGCAATTCACCCGCATTGAGCTGTCAGTGCGCATCAGCGTTCCCGAGGAGTTGGAAGAAGAGAAAATACTGCGGGTACTGAAAAAAGCCGAGGACACCTGCCTGATTACCAATTCACTCAATGCAACGGTGACACTCGACGTGGACATTACCCGTCAATCTCACTGAACCATCGCCGCTACAAATTCGCAGCTAAAAAAAAGCCCCGCATGTGCGGGGCTTTTTTATGACTCGGGGAGTGGGCCGTTACTGCGCCACGCTCACCACAACGTTGCCGGAATCTTCGATGTCAAAGCGGTCCGCGTCCATCACCTTGGTCCAGGCGCTGGCGAAGTCCTTGATAAACCGCTGTCGACTCTCGTCAAACGCGTAGAACTCCACCACTGAACGCAGCTCGGAGTTGGACCCGAATACCAGATCAAACTCTGTCGCGGTCCATTTAAGCTCGCCCGTCTGGCGATCACGGCCTTCGAATACATAGGCCTCTGAGGAGGGCCCCCAAGCCGTATTCATATCGAGCAGATTCACAAAGAAATCATTGCTCAAGACTCCCGGGCGATCCGTGAGAACACCACGGTCACTGCCGTCAGCGTTGGCATTCATCGCCCGCATTCCACCCAACAGAGCCGTCATCTCAGACACTGTCAGATTGAGCATGTCTGCCTTGTCGATGAGTGCCTGCGAGGGCGTCATGAAACCGAGGTCAGCCATGTAATTACGGAACCCGTCGTGACGCGGCTCCATAACCGACCAAGAGGTGTCGTCTAAAGACCCCTCAATCGCGTCAACACGGCCCGGCGTAAACGGAATGGATACCTCGACCCCGAACTCCTCAGCCGCCTGCTCAACCCCAACGTTACCCGCGAGCACGATGACATCAGCAAGTGATACCTGCTTGCCGAAGGACAAGTCGCTGTTGAACTCATCCTGCACTTCTTCCAGCACAGCGATCACTTCAGCCAGCGCGTCAGGATTGTTAATCGCCCACTGGTTCTGGGGCGCCAGACGAATACGCGCGCCGTTGGCTCCGCCGCGCATATCGGTACCGCGATAGGTCGAGGCCGAAGCCCAAGCAGTGCTGACCAGCTGCGTATTGGTCAGCCCACTGTCCTCAATCGCCGCCTCCAACTTGCGGATATCCCGATCGCTGATCAGCTTGTAGTCGCGCTCGGGGAGCGGATCCTGCCAAGCCAGGGTTTCTGCCGGCACATCGTCACCGAGGTAACGAATCTTCGGGCCCATGTCACGGTGCGTCAGCTTGAACCAGGCCTTGGCAAAGGCCAGCTCGAACTCCTCGGGGTTCTGAAGGAACCGCTCTGAGATCTCGCGGTAGCTGGGATCAAACTTGAGCGACAAATCGGTGGTAAACATCACCGGCGCGTGGCTCACTCCCTCGAGGTGGGCATCGGGCACTGTGCCCGCCGCCGCGCCGTCCTTGGGCTGCCACTGCAACGCACCCGCAGGACTGCGCGTTTGCTCCCACTCGAAGGCAAACAGGTTGGCCAGATACATCATCGACCACTGGGTGGGTGTTGCGGTCCACGCACCCTCGAGCCCGGATGTGACGGTGTCTTCAGCGTTACCTTTACCGCAGGTGTTCTTCCAGCCGAAGCCCTGCTCAACGATCGCCTCACCGGTCGGCTCAGGACCGACACAATCACTGGGCTTGTGCGCACCATGGGCCTTACCAAACGAGTGACCGCCCGCAATCAGTGCGACCGTCTCTTCGTCATTCATCGCCATGCGACCAAAGGTCTCGCGGATATCATGTGCGGCGAGCACCGGGTCAGGATTACCGTTGGGACCTTCAGGGTTCACATAGATCAAACCCATCTGTACCGCTGCGAGGCCATTTCGGAGCTGACGGCCCTCGGCATAGCGCTCATCGGCCAGCATCTTTGCCTCGGGACCCCAGTAGACCCACTCGGGCTCCCAATCGTCCGTGCGGCCGCCTGCAAAACCAAAGGTTTTGAAGCCCATGTTCTCCATGGCCACATTGCCGGCGAGGACCATGAGGTCTGCCCAGGAGATCTGGTTGCCGTACTGCTGCTTGATCGGCCACAGCAAGCGACGGGCCTTGTCGAGGTTGCCGTTGTCAGGCCAGCTGTTCAGTGGCTCAAATCGCTGCTGGCCGCCATCGGCGCCACCACGACCATCCGAGGTGCGGTAGGTACCCGCACTGTGCCAGGCCATACGGACAAAGAACGGACCGTAGTTCCCGTAATCAGCAGGCCACCAAGGCTGCGAGGTGGTCAGCGTCTCGTTAATATCCGCCTTCAATGCCTCAAGATCCAACCGCGCGAACTCGGCCGCGTAGTCAAAGTCTGCTCCCAGCGGGTTTGTGCTGCGCTCGTTCTGACGCAAAGGCGTCAGATCCAGGCTGGCAGGCCACCAGGCCTGCGTGCTTTTGGGCGTGCTGCGGGCGACCGAGTCCATCACAGGCAGGGCCACAAGGGCCGCTGCGAGTGCGGTGTGCGCAACCGCCGTCTTCAATAATGTTATTTTCATTGTGCTGTCCTCAGTAAAAAACAGTTACCCCACCCCCCATTTACTCACCACACTCATGAATTGAAAAGATGATTGTTTAGATAAATTCGATCGCTTTTTTCGATGCACAAAAGCGCGGCGCTCTGCATTCCAGCCGCCTGATGGCTGAGCCAGCTGCCGCATGGCAGAGAGAGCCCCGTTTGGGTTGGACTGCGGATTGAGTCAGGCGTGTGGTTAGTTCCGCCAGCGACGGCGGAGACTCAGCGATTCGCGAGTGTCCGCTGAATTAAAGCCTGCACATTCGTCTCAAGCTGATCCAGCGGGACCGCACCCGAGCCGAGTACCGTGTCGTGGAAGGCGCGGATATCAAACGCCTCGCCCAGAGCGTCCTCAGCCATCTCGCGCAGCTCGACGATCCGCAATTTACCGATCATGTAGGCGGTCGCCTGTCCGGGCATTGCAATGTACCGCTCGATCGCTCGCTGGCAGTCATACTCGGCATTCGGCGTGTTGGCTACAAGATAGGCCACCGCTTGCTCCCGGCTCCATTGCTTGTGATGCAGGCCGGTATCGACCACCAGACGCGCGGCTCGCCACAACTCCATCGCGAGTCGGCCAAAGTTGGAATAAGGGTCCTGATAAAAACCCATTTCCTTCGCTAAATACTCCGAGTACAAGCCCCACCCTTCGCTGAAGGCAGTAAAGCGGGTGTGGCGCTGGAAATCCGGGACATCGCCCAGCTCTGCTGCGATCGACAGCTGCAGGTGGTGTCCCGGTAACCCCTCGTGAAACGCCAGCGCTTCGAGGTCAGTGGTCGGCATGGAGTTCATGTCGTAGAGGTTGGCGTAGTAGATGCCTGGACGAGACCTATCGGGCGGGGGGCTCTGGTAAAACGCTTTTCCCGCAGACTGTTCGCGGTAGGCTTCGACCCGTTTGACGATCAAGTCCGATTGCGGCAGCAAACCAAAATAGTCGGGCAGCCGCTCCGCCATCCTGTCGATCGCGGTGCGGGCAGCGTCGAGGTATGCCAACCGTCCCGCTTCTGTGTTGTCGTAACGCAGAGACTCATCATTGCGGACCTGGTCAAGAAAAGCAGATAGCTCGCCCTCTTCACCCAGTTCAGCCATGACAGAACGCATCTCCCGATGTAACCGCTCTACATTGGCAAGCCCGGCTTGATGAATCGCTTCGGGAGTGAGATTGGTGGTCGTGAAATCCCGCAAGCGGTTGGCGTAAAAAGCGTCGCCGTCGGGGAATCGCCACACCCCGTCTTCTTGGGGCGCCACTGTCTGTTGAGATTGAACGGCCGCAATCAGGCGCTCGTAGGCAGGCTTTACCGCGGTCAACATGGCCTCTCGCGCGGCCTCTCGCAACTGTTCCGCAATGGCAGGCTCCACCTTCAGCGCGGCCAGCTTGTCGTTGAAGTCGGCCCAGATCACCGAGGGGGAACCCGACTCGTCGAAGGGTGCGCCGACCAGCACATTGCCGGCGGACGCTACAATTTGCGGAATCATCCAATCGACTAGATACAAACCTTTATCCATCCGGATCTGGATCTGCTCGATCACACCATCAAAATAGTCGGGCAGGTTGTTCAGCCGAGCGATGTAGTCCTCGGCGTCCTGTTCCGAATTAATCGTGTGCACATTGACCAGCAGGCTGATTGGGCTGGTGTGCGGCCCCCGGAACTGATGGATCACGTAGCGATGGTGCCGAAATGCGGCGCCAGCCAGCGTACGCTCCAGGTCGAGACGATAGAGCCGGTAGGAAAGCTGCCGCGCAGGCGACAGTTCGCTGGTGTCGATACCTTCAAGAAAGGCCAGACGCTGCCGGGTCAACTCAAGTGACTCGAGCTGGAAGGATTCGGAGACGTCGTTCCACTGATCCTGCTGATCTTTGATGCCGAGGTAGCTGGCGCTGGCCGGGTATCGGGCCAGATC
>JAAEZV010000309.1 GCA_018222695.1 Gammaproteobacteria bacterium | reverse complement strand
CTCTGATACAGCCCGCTCTCTCGACGCGCCACAGACAAAAGCTCATAGGGATCGACCTCAAGGTCGTCAGCCACTGACTGGAAGGTTTGCCAGTAACTTCGGGGGAAACGCAGGTCGAGGCGATCCCAGGAGGCACCCGCATTGGCCGCATCAGTGGCCAGATCCGGCCACCCTCTCTGCAGAGCGATGTCTCCAAGCGTTGCCCGCTCGGCTCGCGGCATCTGATTGAGCGTATGACGCCATTGCTCTTTGGCCTGCCGCCAATCACCCAGCGCCATCAGTTCCTGTGCACGCCCCACCCCCAACCGGACCGGCGCGGCAAAGGCGGGTAGCGGCGTGGCGGGTAAAGTCGCGTTGAGTTCGTAAGTTTTCGCCAGCCGATCCGCAGCCAGGAAGCCGTGAAAGCTCCTCTCAGTCGCCAGGCGCTCCCAGAGCGGCTGTGTATCGCTTCCACCCAGCGAATCGAGACTGCGCGCCGACCAATAACGCCATCGATCTTGGGAGCGGAGGTCGGACGACAGCCACTGGAGTCCCGTTTGCACTGCATCCCAGTCACTATTGCCGATCGCATTTCTGAGCCAGATAACCGTCAGATCATCGTCGCGGAGTGCCGCGACCTGCGCATCTACCCACTCAGGCGGCGCCGGTGAGCGCTCGGCGAACAAACTATGACGCACGATGGCAGACGTTACTGTCCGCAAATGAGTCTCGTTAAAAGAGCCATCCTCTCGCACACTGCGAAAAGTTTGATAGGCCCGTGCAGGGGAAAGCTGAGCGAGGCGCACTACCCCCGCAACAAGAATGTCAGCGTGGCGGGCGCTGCTCTGGTGATGATCGCCTTCGACCCTCGAAGGCCGGCGATATACCGCGGCCAGCTCATCGAGGTCCCTTTGTAGCGGCACACTGGCGAAACGCTTGACGTAACGAATCAAGTGCCCATTTTTAGCGTCAAATGCCTTGAGGGCCCTGGACCAGATGACACCGTCATTCAGGCCTTGCGAGGCGATCCACCGATCGAATAAAGGGTCACAAGCATCGTCCTGTGAAAAGCCGACATCCCAGAGCGCCGCAGCGCCTTGAAAAGCCTGTTCCCGGTCACCCGTAGCCAGCTTTGCCCGATAGTAATAACACTGTAATTCGGGCATATCAGGCACGTCGTCCAGCACGCCCAAAAAGGACTGCCAGCGTCTGTCTTGCGCCTTGTGTCGGAGATACGCCACCAGAAAACGGCTGGCGAGGGGCGTGCCCTGAGCTGAAGCCATAAACAGACGCGCCTCCTCGGCGGTCATGTCGTGGAGCTGACCCAGCTTGATGGAAAAATCGAGATCAACCTCGAGCGGGTAATCTGTCAGCTTAGCCCGCATATCCTGATAGCGTTTCCCGGCGCCGGAATCGAGCTCTGCAGATGCTTTCTGATACAGCGCGCGCCGCTCGGCCCACTGCTCGGAGGTTGGCAGCCAGTCGATTTCCGCCGCCGTCCTCATTGGCATGCCGACTGACAGCAGCGCAGCACACAGCATAAAGACGGTACGGGATGGGACGGCGCCACACAGCGACAATGAGGGTAACGATTTCACGGGCGCAAGAATGGTACGGAACGCTCTCCTTTTCAATCATAAACGGTTAGCATTTAGCGGAGTTTGTTGCAGCGACTAAAAGCATGACGGCAGAAGGCATTCGCCTTACCCAATACAGTCACGGAGCAGGATGCGGCTGCAAGATCGCGCCGGACGTGCTGTCGCGAATTTTGGCAGAGACCCATGACGGAACCTCTCACGATGCGTTTCCGTCATTACTGGTAGGGCATCAGTCGAGAGACGACGCCGCGGCGGTTATTCTTGACGCAGATCGAGCAGTGCTCTCCACGACCGATTTTTTCATGCCGATCGTGGACGACCCCTATGACTTTGGCCGCATCGCGGCCACCAATGCCATATCGGATATTTACGCGATGGGAGGCACCCCTCAAGTGGCGATCGCCATTCTGGGATGGCCGATCGATAAATTGGCACCTGAAATCGCGAATCGGGTTGTCCAAGGAGGCCGGGATGTATGCGCGCAACTGGGGTTCCCACTCGCTGGCGGTCACAGTATCGACGCCCCCGAGCCGATTTTCGGCCTCGCCGTCACCGGCACAGTGGAGCGCGCACACCTCAAGCAAAATAGTGGCGCCTGCGCTGGCGATCTCTTGATTCTGACCAAACCACTTGGGATCGGCATTCACACCACCGCAGAAAAACAGGGCAGGTTGGAGGCGGCCCATCGAGGTCTCGCAACCGAGCTGATGTGTCAAGCCAATCAGGTGGGCGCACTACTGGCAAGGCTAGAAGGCGTGAATGCGCTCACCGACGTGACCGGTTTCGGACTGGCGGGTCACCTGATGGAAATGTGCAGCGGCGCGAACCTCTCCGCAGTCATGGACTCCACCAACATACCGGAGTTACCGGGGCTAGATGACTATATCGCGCGGGGCTGTGTGCCCGGTGGTACGCAGCGAAACTATGAAGCTTTGAGCCACGCTCTGCCCGCCCTCACCCCTCGCGAATTGGCAGTGTTGTGCGACCCCCAGACCAGCGGGGGCCTGCTGGTTGCTGTGTCGGCTGACGCACTCAGCGACGTGCAACGGTTACTTCATGAGCAGAAACTGCCGAGCGCCGTAGTGGGATCGCTGACACCCAGCGAGAACGGCAAGCC
>JAAEZV010000006.1 GCA_018222695.1 Gammaproteobacteria bacterium | reverse complement strand
CCAAAAGCAAGATCCTGTTTGAAAACCTTACGCCGCTGTTCCCGAATGAGCGCCTCACCCTTGAGAAAGGCAACGGCTCCACCGAGGACCTGACGGGTCGCCTGATCGACCTCGTGGCACCGATTGGAAAAGGCCAGCGTGGCCTGCTCGTCGCACCGCCCAAGGCCGGTAAGACGATCATGATGCAAAACATTGCCCAGGCGATTATCTCCAATAACCCCGAGTGCTACGTGATTGTGCTACTGATCGACGAGCGGCCGGAGGAGGTGACCGAGATGCAGCGTTCCGTGGGCGCACGCGGCGCCGAAGTCGTCGCCTCTACCTTCGACGAGCCGCCCTCGCGCCACGTCCAAGTCGCCGACATGGTGATCGAGAAGGCGAAGCGACTGGTAGAGCACAAACGCGACGTGGTGATCCTGCTCGACTCTATTACGCGCCTCGCTCGCGCCTACAACACTGTGATCCCCAGCTCCGGAAAGGTACTGACCGGTGGCGTGGACGCCCACGCATTGGAGCGACCCAAGCGGTTCTTCGGCGCGGCCAGAAATATTGAGGAAGGTGGCAGCCTCTCCATTATCGCCACAGCGCTGATCGATACCGGCTCGAAGATGGACGAAGTCATCTACGAGGAATTCAAGGGCACGGGCAACTTGGAGCTACACCTCGATCGCAAGATCGCGGAAAAGCGCGTTTACCCTGCCATCAATATCCGCCGATCAGGAACGCGTCGCGAAGAGCTGCTGACCGGCGAAGAAGAACTGCAGCGTATGTGGATTTTGCGCAAGCTGCTTCATGGCATGGAAGACCTGCCCGCCATCGAGTTCCAACTCGACAAGCTAAAGGACACCAAGTCCAATGAAGAATTCTTCAAGTCAATGAAGCGGAAGTAATTCCCCGCTATGCCCAGTTTTGTCGACCTGCGGGAGTTCATCAGTGAGCTTGAGAAACGGGGCGATCTGGTGCGCATCACCGCTGAGGTCGATCCCAATCTGGAGATGACCGAAATCGCCGACCGCACTTTGCGCGGCGGCGGGCCGGCGCTGTTATTCGAAAACCCCAAAGGCTCCGATATTCCCGTTCTTGCCAACCTGTTCGGCGCGGAGCGGCGTGTTGCGCTTGGCATGGGCGAAGAGGATGTGGAAGCACTGCGCGATGTCGGCGAACTGCTGGCCTACCTGCGCCAACCCGATCCTCCCAAAGGCTTTCGGGATCTCGTGGACAAGGCGCCGCTGCTGAAAAAAATCCTGACCATGGGGCCCAATGTCGTCAAAAAGCCCCCCTGCCAGCAACAGGTGATCAACGGTGACAATGTCGACCTCACCCAGCTCCCGATCCAGACCTGTTGGCCGGGGGATGTCGGCCCATTGGTGACCTGGCCACTGGTCATTACGCGCGGGCCAGAAAAAGAACGCATGAATCTGGGCATCTACCGGATGCAACTGTTGGGCCGCAACAAGCTGATTATGCGCTGGCTGTCGCACCGTGGAGGCGCGTTGGATTTTCGGGACTGGCAGCTGAAGCGCCCCGGAAAACCCTACCCCGTCGCCGTGGCGCTAGGCGCCGATCCGGCAACGACCCTCGGGGCCGTCACACCGGTGCCTGATGCCCTCTCCGAGTACGCCTTTGCGGGACTGTTACGCGGCAAGAAAACCGATCTAGCCCAATGCGTCACCGACGTCTGTCGCAAAAACGACCTGATGGTGCCTGCACACAGCGAGATCATTCTCGAGGGCTACATCGACCCCGAAGAGATGGCAGACGAGGGGCCCTACGGCGATCACACCGGATATTACAACGAGGTTGAGCGATTCCCGGTGTTCACCGTGGAGACCATCACCACCCGCGACAAACCGATCTACCACAGCACCTACACCGGTAGACCGCCGGATGAGCCGGCGATTCTCGGGGTGGCGCTCAATGAAGTGTTTGTGCCGCTGCTGAAAAAACAGTTCCCGGAAATCAGCGATTTCTATTTGCCGCCGGAGGGCTGCTCGTATCGCATGGCGGTGGTGACCATGCGCAAGGAGTATCCGGGTCATGCAAAGCGCGTGATGTTTGGCGTGTGGTCATTCCTGCGGCAGTTCATGTACACCAAGTTCATCATTGTCACTGACGATGATGTGAATGCGCGCTCATGGGAAGACGTGATCTGGGCCATGACGACCCGCATGGATCCCGCCCGGGACTGCACCATCGTGGAAAATACGCCGATCGACTATCTAGACTTTGCGTCACCCGTGGCGGGGCTCGGCTCCAAGATGGGTATGGATGCCACTCACAAGTGGGAGGGCGAAACCAATCGCGAGTGGGGCCGCACAATCGCGATGGACACCGCCACACGCGAGCGGGTTGATGCGCTCTGGGAGTCTCTCGGTATCACCTTGCCGGGCCGCTAGCTAAGCGAGCCGGCAGATTCTCGCGATACGGCTAGCGCAGGGCCGCCAAGGCCTCGGCCTCCAGCGCCGACGCCTCCGCCTCTTTACCCTGATGTCGCAGACAGTCCGCCCAACCTGCAGCGTGTGACGCAGACGGATGGCGCGCGTGGGCATCCGCCCAGAGGCCTGCCTCTGCCTCCGCATCACCCTCAATGCGGGCAATACGGGCCAATACGGCGTGGCATCGACCCTCGCTGTCCACATCGCGCCAGCGTTGAATCGCTTTTTTCATCTTCAGTAACTGTTTGTCAGGTAGACCGTTCACCGCCTCGAGCGTCGCTGGCTCGCAATGCTGTTGCAGGCGTTCCTGGAGCACCTTCTGCAACGCATCCGCTTGAGCCTGCAACGCATCCGCTTGAGCGTCCCGTCGCAGAATATCCAGCAACGCTGGCCACAGCGGTTGCCCGGGCGCTTTGAGCGACTCAGGGGCGCGCTTCCAGACTGACACTGCTGTGGATGCCGCGTCGTCGGCTTCGGACAGCAGCGCGTTCCAGCTTTCCCGCTCCCATACGTTGATCTGCTCATCGGGTGCTATTCCGGCGCGCCGCACATCGGCCAGCAATTCAGTCAGTGGCTGCCAATCACGCTGCAGATAGGCCGCCTCAGCCCGCAGCGCCTTGGCTCGGGGGGTTTTGCGTTCTGAGGCAGACAACTGCTCTAACGACCGCTCCGCCTCATTGGTCGCGCCAGCCTTCAAATGACATTCGGCCCTGGCCAGGGTGATCAACGAGATCGGTGCCAACCCCTCCGTTTCAGCCTGCTCCAGTAGCGCCAGCGCACGCGCTGATTCGCCCCGGTGCAACGCTGCAAGCGCGGCATAAAGCGGATGCAGGAGCGTTTGCTCGTCGGGAGCACCGCCTTTCTTCAGTGCTTTCTCCGCCACATCCCAATGGCCCTCGAAGAAGGCGGCAAAGCCTTTGTCCGCCCTGCGCTGCGCACCGCGAGCTGATCGCAACCCCAACCAGCGGCGCAGCGCGCGCGGCACTTTGAGCGTGGTGCGCAGTGCCCGGAGAATGAACCACAGCAGCACGAGAGAGAGCAGCAGCGCACTCAGCGCCAGCCACACCGATGTCTCTAACTGCCAGTCGCCCCAGGTTACTAATAGATAACCGGGATCCTGCGAAATGGCATTGACGAGCACGGCACCCAGCACCAGACCGCATACCAGATACAGACTGAATCGCGCCACGGTCAGGGCGCCGTCCTGTTGCCCAACCGCTCCACTTCGCCCTCGAGCAGGCTACGGGTTTCGGTCAGTTCAGGCAGTTCCGGCGCAATCGTCTCGCTTCGAAGGGCGTCGAGTGTCCGCACGACACTGGATACGCGTTCCGGATCCTGCTCCGCAAACAATGCAACGAAACCCGACGCGCGCTGCAGTGATCTTTCAAACAGAGGCTGATTCGCTGACAGCATGGCAATTTGCGCCTGCTCGATCAGCATCCGGATATTCTGCCTCGCCAGTGCCGCCCACTCGGGCGTCATCAGCTGCGCGATCTCGTCGCTCCGGCGCCTGACAATCAGGTGATCTGAAAGTTTTGCCAGCGCGGCATGCCAACCGCTGGCTGCCTGGGCCCACCAGCCTGCATCGGAAGACGCCGTCGCCTCGGCCTGCGCAGAAGGCGCTTCAAATTCAAGCTGGAGCTTGTCTACCTGATCAGTGAGTCCGGATAACGTCGCATAGAGCCCCACCTGATCAACTCGGGGTACCGCCGCCAGCGCCGCGCGGTCCCGGGCAATTGCCAAGCGCACGCCCTCAAACTTTGGCTCGCCGGTGTCGCGCAATAGAGCATCGGCCTGCTCCAATAGGGCGAGCGCGGCGTCCACATCACGCGCCACCAGTAACCTTTGCCCCGCCAAGCGGGTGAGAAAGACAGCTTCCTGCCCCAACCAGGCGCGTCGATCAACCGCCAAGAGTCGGTCCATTTGGTCTTCTACCCGGCCCATTCGTCCGCTTAGCTGACGCACGGATTCAGCACGCTCGGCATTCTGCCGGGCGCGCAAGGCAGAGAGCTCCCGCTGCCAATCGGCCTGAACCGACGCCAGACCAGCTTCGATAAGCTGATCGGCGGCGGCTCGTGCTAACGCGCTCACATCGGGCGTAGGTTCAGTCGCTTCTGCCTGGGCGTCAGCAAGCTGACGCTCCAGATCCTCAAATCGCTGCCACTGCGCCTGCACCCAGGGCCAGCCAAACCAGTAGCCGGTCGCCGTCAATCCGGCTAGGGTCAGTAGCGTGAACAACGACAGGCCGATCGCCCACCGTCGTCCTCGCGATCCTTTTACCGCGTCAGGCTTTATCGTTGGCGCGGTCGCCGTCTCCGTGGGCGCAACCGGTTCTGTCATCTGTTGGTTCCTGCCTGTGTGTGCTGCCTCAGCGCGCGCATAAATGCGTCGTCGCTGGCATCTTCCGCAAGAATGACCTGCCCCCAACCTGCTTCTGTGGCAAGACTGGCGACACGGCCCGAGGGGACGATGATGGATGATTGGAACAGATCCGTCTGTCCCTCACCAGCCAACAATTCCGACAACCGCGACAGCATCTCGCCACTGCTTGCCTGAAAAACCAGCTCAGCGCCTATTTCGGCCAATTCCGACACATCGACATCCGGCCAGCATCGGCGGTAACACGCCCACTCTGTAACGCGGGCGCCTCGGCGGGTGAGTTCAGATGCCAGTAGCTCACGACCGCCCTCGCCTTTTACGATTACAACATCGCGCGAATCAGGCGCAGACAGTGCGGGCATCTCGAGTAATCCCTCCGAGTCAGCCCGAGCCGGCACCTCTGCGTGAATACCTTCCGCTTCCAACGTGTCGCGTGTTTTGTTCCCCACCGCAATCACCGTGAGCTCCGGGTAGCGCGCCAACTCGGGACCCAACTGAGGCAGCCCGAATCGCACCGCGTTGGCGCTGATGAAAATGCACAGGGTGTCGTCGCTCAAAGAGGGCGCCAGCTCCGCAGCCGGCATCGCTTCGATGGTCATGATCGGCATGACGCGTGTCTGAAAGCCCTCACCCTGCAGGGCTTGCGACAGTCGCTCGCTGTCAGCCTGCGGCCGGGTCAGAACAACCGCCGTCATCCCCTCGCCGCGCGAATCAGATCCTCCGCTCCCTGAGAGAGCAGCATCTCTGCAACGCTCTGGCCCAGCTGATCCGGGTCAGCGCCTCGCGCCTCCGCCTCGAGGAGGCTGGTTCCATCTGTCGCACCCACCCGGGCACGTAACCACAAGCCGTCACCGTCAAACTCGGCGAAGGCCGCAATCGGTACATCACAGCCACCATCGAGTCGGCGGACTACCGCCCGCTCGGCAAGCACGCGGGTGGCCGTATCCTCGTGATGAAGCGGCGCCAAGAGTTCACGAACACGTTGGTCCGTCTCGCGAAATTCAATCCCCACCGCGCCTTGGCCTGCCGCCGGCAGCGACAGGTCAGGGTCGATCGCCGCGCCGATGCGATCCTCAAAACCCAAACGAATCAAGCCGGCGCAGGCCAGAATAATGGCATCAAATTCACCGCCATCGAGTTTTGCTAAGCGTGTGTTGACGTTGCCACGCAAAAAGCCGATCTCAAGGTCGGGGCGGTGCCGGCTCAACTGGCAGCTGCGACGCAAACTCGATGTGCCGAGGCGGGCACCGTGGGCGAGCTGGTCGAAGTCAGTGCAGCCAACCAGCGCATCGCGGGGGTCCTCGCGCTCACAGATCACACCTAACGTCAGACCATCGGGCATGAACATCGGCACGTCTTTCATCGAGTGAACAGCGATATCCGCTCGCTCATCCAACAAAGCCGTTTCCAGTTCTTTTACAAAAAGGCCCTTGCCACCCACTTTGAACAGCGGCTTATCGAGGAGCTGATCGCCACGCGAGGTCATGCCGAGCAGCGAAACCTCGATACCCGGATGCGCTGCCTCAAGGCGTGATTTCACATGTTCCGCCTGCCACAGGGCGAGCGGACTCTCCCGTGTAGCGATCACGATTTTTTCAGACACAATATTCCCCCTACTTATGGCCGCAGTTTAGCATGGGGCGACATTTCACCGCTCTCAAACAGGGCAGTGGCAAGATGTCCAAGGTAGAATCGCCGGGCAATGATTCGGGACGATGGCAGATCATGAGCGATCGAGAGACAGAAAACAGTCAGGAGCTATGGGGCGGGCGTTTCAGCGAGCCCACGGACGCCTTTGTGCAGCGATTTACCGCATCAGAGGCCTTTGACCGCCAACTCGCTGTCTACGACATCGCGGGCTCCAGGGCCCATGCCGAGATGCTGATGTCTACGGGCGTCCTCACCGCGGACGAAAATGCCGCGATCCAACAGGGTCTCACCGATGTCCTGGCCGAAATAGAGCAAGGCGCCTTTGAGTGGTCTGTTGCGCGCGAAGACGTGCATATGAATATCGAGGCACGACTCACCGAACTGATTGGCGACGTCGGAAAAAAGCTGCATACGGGCCGATCGCGAAACGATCAGGTCGCAACCGACTTGCGGCTCTACCTTCGCGCCGCGCTGGATGCCATCAACGTCGAGCTGACCCGTCTGCAGACCGGCATCGTCACACTGGCGGATCAGCACGCCAGCACCGTCATGCCCGGATTCACCCACTTGCAGGTCGCCCAGCCGGTGACTTTTGGCCACCACCTCTTGGCCTGGAACGAAATGCTGGAGCGAGACTACGGTCGTCTGACGGACTGCCGGGCGCGATTGAATGTTTCACCCCTAGGCGCCGCTGCACTGGCAGGGACTACCTTCCCTATCGATCGCGACGCTACCGCCGCGATGCTCGGCTTCGACGCGCCCACACGAAACTCCCTCGACAGCGTTGCCGACCGGGACTTTGCGATCGAGTTCTGTGCCGCCGCCGCGCTGTTGATGAACCACCTCTCGCGAATCTCTGAGGAGCTGGTGCTGTGGACATCGGCGCAATTTGGATTTATCACCCTGCCCGATCGATTCTGCACCGGCTCATCGATCATGCCGCAGAAAAAAAACCCCGACGTCCCCGAATTGGTGCGCGGTAAGTCAGGGCGCGCCACTGGCAATCTGGTGGCATTGCTGACACTGATGAAGTCGCAACCGCTGGCCTACAACAAGGACAATCAGGAAGACAAAGAAGCCCTGTTCGACACCGTTATCACGCTGGGTGACTGTCTTCGAGCCTTTGCCGACATGATTCCTGCGATGGAAGCTAACGAAACGACGATGCGGCAGGCCGCGTTGGCGGGCTTCTCAACCGCAACTGATCTGGCTGACTATCTAGTGCGAGCCGGGGTGGCATTCCGCGACGCCCATGAAGTCGTGGGTAAAGCGGTCGCTCATTGCGTGAATGCCGACTGTGATCTCGCAGACCTGTCGCTGGAAACCTTGCAGTCTTTTCACGGCGATATCAAAGAGGATGTCTTCGAAGTGCTGACGCTGGATGGCTCCGTCGCGGCACGTGATCACTTTGGCGGTACCGCGCCCAATCAGGTGAAAGCGGCAGTAAAGGCGGCACAGGACCTGCTCGCCTCGCGTTAGCGAGGTGTTGGGCGCTACGGTACGTAGCGCGCGTTGAGCAGGAAAGTGATATCGGGGGCAGACTCGACCACCACATCCTCGCTAAATCCCGCATCGATCATCCAGTGGGATGTTGGCCGCCAACGCACCGCCATGCTTAGCATGCCGGCAGGCTCACTCAACGCCTCCAGCGCCCCGTCCAACAACGCACTGTGCCCGTCGTATTGCACCAGCACTGACCAACGTGGCGAAAATCGCCACTCCCCCGCCAATCCTGCAAACCACAGCGCGCGCCGCTGCTGCGGCCCCAACAAGTCGCTATCACCTGCTCGGGTGCCACCGACCTGACCGTGCCACCACAGGGGCCAGCCACCCAGCTGCTGGCCACTGAAGCGCAGCAGCGCATAAACATCCGTGGCGCCGCTGCCAAGCCAGTCTGAGGATTGGCCACTGGCGGTTTTCACCCCTGTGCTGATGCCCAGTTGCCCGCCATCGATCGCCAGCAACGGGCGGCTCATCGCGACTTGGATATCACCCAAACCCGACGCAGAGCGGAGCAGGTGACGGTCATGCGCGGGCTGCGACAGCTGATAATGCAATGCATCCGTGGGATAGCTATCGCGATTGCCATCGGGTAGCCCGAAAAAACCGTGCCAGCTTGAAATGAGGTTGTCGGTAAAGCCGCCGGAATGATGGCGCCATGGCACCGTCACCTCCACGTCCCACTGTTTTGGCAAGCCGTAGCGGAGTGACAGCGTCAGCGCATCAGTCTGCCCGTCAAGCAACAGTGACTCCTCTCCCCTGTTTTCCACCGTGAAATGATTGGAGAGCGTTGCGGAGGCCGCCCAGCTGAGTCCGCGGGCGGTTTCGACACTGCGCTGGGAAGGTATAGCTCGCAGGGATGCGAGCGGAGACAGGTTCGTGATCTGTAGCGGCTCGGACTCGCCAAACGCTGCGAGTGATGCCACCGCGCAGCAGGCCGCCAGTGCGCTAGCCGTGAGTATCCTCATGGTTGTCCCAGGTCAATGCCAGTCCGGTATGCGTCGCCAATTCTTCTACCAAAAAAGCATGAAAAGATTCACCGCTCTTGGTGTCTCGCCAGGTGCGACTATCGGAATGCCAAGTGTAGTGAAAGCCTCCGCCGGGGGTTGCCAGCCAGAGCTGCTCGGTGGGAGGTTGCCGACTGAAGACAAAGACCACGCCGTTACTGAAGGTGGCGTTGATCACCCCCTCGGCGCCACGGATATCGACATCATCCGGCAATGATTCGAGGGCGACCTCGACCGCCTCGAACGTTTCCTCAATCTGCTCGTAATAGTCACTGCTTGCCATATCTGGCGGTTCCCCTAGATTGATAGTGCTCACACAATGCCATAGGCCGCCTCATCGTGGGCGCGCCACACTGCGCTGTTATACTGCGCCTTTTGCCGAGGTCAAACTGTGCGGACCTTTCTCATCGTCCTGCTTTGCGCTTGGCTGGCCAGCTGCGGTCAGCAGGGGCCCTTGCGCCCGGCTGAACCGGATGACGCATCGGCGACCGCCTCCTGATGTCAGTATTTCAGCACCAGCAAGGCTCGCTCCACTGCGAGGACGTGTCGCTTGAAGCCATCGCAGAGGCCCATGGTACACCGACCTATGTGTACTCGCGGCAGGCGATCGAATCGGCATTCCTCGCCTACCAAACTGCACTGGCCGATCGCCCTCATCTGATTTGTTACGCGGTGAAAGCCAATTCCAACCTGGCTGTGCTCAATGTGTTGGCCGGGCTTGGCGCCGGGTTTGATGTGGTGTCGAGCGGTGAACTGGAGCGCGTGATCGCCGCGGGGGGTGCGGCAGACAAGGTCGTGTTCTCTGGTGTCGGTAAAACACAGCAGGAAATGCTGTCGGCGCTTGAACACGGGATCCGGTGTTTTAATGTCGAATCGGAATCCGAACTGCTGACACTGGCGGATGTTGCGGCGACGTGCGGAAAGGTGGCGCCGGTATCCGTGCGGGTTAATCCCGATGTCGATGCGGGCACACACCCTTATATCTCGACGGGCTTGCGCGAAAACAAATTTGGTGTCGACGTCGATGCCGCAAAGCGCCTTTATCGGGTGGCACATGACAATCCGTCTTTGGACCCCGTCGGGATTGACTGCCACATCGGTAGTCAAATCCTCGATATAGCGCCTTTTCTGGAATCACTTGATTGCCTATTGGCATTGATCGATCACCTCACGGCAGAAGGTATCAATCTGCGCCACCTCGATATCGGTGGTGGTTTGGGTGTGAGCTACCAGGAGAGTGCGCCGGCAATTGGCGAGTACATGAGCTTACTGGCAGCGCATCTGGGGTCGCGAGATTTGGAGTTGGTTCTGGAACCAGGACGCTCCATCGTCGCCCTCGCAGGCGCCCTGTTGACCAGAGTGCTCTACCTGAAACCCAGTGACGCAAAAGATTTCGCCGTCGTGGATGCGGCGATGAATGACTTGCTCCGCCCCGCTCTCTACGACGCGTGGCAGGATATTCAGGCCGTGACCCCGCACGAGGGTGATGCTCGAGACTGGGATATCGTCGGCCCTATTTGTGAGACCGGGGACTTTCTGGGCAAGGACCGAACCCTCGCATTGTCTGAAGGCGACTTGCTGGCCGTGATGGGTGCGGGTGCCTACGGTTTTGCGATGGCGTCCAACTACAACACCCGCCCCCGAGCCGCGGAGGTCATGGTCTCGGGCGAGGCCGTGCATCTGGTGGGTCAGCGAGAGTCCTTAAGCGACCTCTGGCAACGGGAGAGCATCCCTGAGGATCCCGCGTCGTGAAGCTGACTTTTACCAAGATGCAGGGCGCAGGCAACGACTTTGTGGTGATCGACGGTGTCACACAGGCGGTTGATCTCAACATCGGACAGGTGAAACGCATCGCTGACCGCCGCCGAGGCATTGGCTGTGACCAGATCCTGTTGCTCACACCCCCCGATGACCCCGACGCCGATTTTCGCTACACCATTTATAACGCCGACGGTTCCCGGGCGGGCCAATGCGGCAATGGCGCAAGGTGTGTGGGCCGCTTTCTGCGTGAAAAGCGACTGACGCGAAAGCGTGAACTTCGCTTATTGACCGACGGTGAACCACTTGCACTCAGTTTCTCAGAGGACGGACGCGTGTTCGCCGGGCTACCGGCACCCCGATTTGAACCCGCTGTGATTCCCTTCTCTGCGCCCGAGCTGGCTTCCCAGTATCCGCTTGAGGTTCAGGGGCAAAGCCTGTCAATCGGCGCGCTATCAATGGGCAATCCCCACGCCATTCTGATGATCGACAACTGCGATGCGGCCCCGGTCAACACTTTGGGCCCGTTGATTGAGTCCCACGAGCGTTTTCCCGACCGGGTCAATGTGGGATTCATGCAGATACTCTCCCGCACTGAACTGAAATTACGGGTGTACGAACGCGGGGCCGGAGAGACAGAGGCCTGCGGATCGGGGGCCTGTGCCGCAGTGGTTCACGGTATTGGGCTCGGCTTGTTGGACGCCGCCGTCACGGTGCAACTGCCCGGCGGGAAACTCTCGGTCAGTTGGGACGGCGCCGAGGCGCCTGTCTGGCTGGGAGGACCCACCGCATCCGTATTTGACGGTACCATCTCTCTGAGAGACTGATTCGGGGAGCGCGGTGTCAGGGCGGTCAGTCCGCATGACGCCTCCTGACCGGCAGGGCAGACACGCTCCCACCACCGGCGCATTAAAGTCACAATCACAACAACCGAGCCAGAGCGAGAAACATGCCCGACACACTGGATCCCAAAGACGTAGAAGCCTTCCTCAGGGCGCATCCCAATTTTTTGCAGGATCGACCTGGCTTGCTGGCAGTTCTCAATCTGCCACACGGAGGCGAGGGCGCTGTCTCTTTGGTCGAGAGACAGGTCAGCGTGTTGCGGGAGCGCAATATCACCTCGCGTCAGAAACTGGCAGAACTGTCCGATATCGGCAGAGAGAATGATCGCCTGCTCGACGCCACCCGCAATACCATTCTCGCTCTCCTTGCCGGCGAAAACCGGGCCGATCTCACCAAGATCTGGCTCGATCAAGTCACCGGGACTTTCAAGGCCGAGATGGGCGCGTTGGTCTGGCTCGATGGGGTGTCCGATGACGACGCGGAAGCGCCTTTGGCCAGCAAATTGACCCGCCAAGGTGGCGGCTTCTCGGGCGTGCTGCGCCCGGAGGAAATGGAGGATGTTTTCGGCACTGCCGCAGCAGAGGGATCTGCGGCACTGGTAGCGATCCGATCAGGTGAGGATGACATCGGTGTGCTGGGCGTCGGATCGCATGACACGCAACGCTACCGGGCCGAGGACGGCACCCTGTTCCTAGAATATCTGGCCGAAGTCATTGGGCAACTGCCGGCCAGCGGGTGAACACTGAGCACCCCTGCTGCCTCGACCGAGAACGATCAACATCGTGCAGTGACCCCCTATGAGTTCGCCAATCCGCCTCATTACTTTTGATCTCGATGACACCCTGTGGGACGTGCGGCCGGCTCTTCAAGCCGCAGAAGCGGCACAGTGGTCCTATCTCAACGCGCGCTTTCCCTCGCTCGCGCTGGGCGCCACCCCCCCGGAGCAGATAGCAGACCTCCGCCGTACCCTGCTCGAAGATAAGCCGGAGCTGATGCACCACATCAGCCTGTTTCGGCAGTCCTTTATTGAGCGGCTCCTGCAACACCATGGCGTCCCCGGTGGCGAAGCCGAATCGGCGGCGAGTGAGGCCTTTACGGCATTCCTCTCCCAGCGCCATAAGGTCGTGCTCTATGCCAATGCCCATTCGGTGCTGAACACATTGGGGCGTCAGTTCCAGCTCGGCGCGCTGACCAACGGCAATGCCGATGTGCGAAAAACGCAGATTGGTTCGTGCTTTGACTACGCCTGGCGTGCCGAGGAATTCGGCGTCAGCAAACCCGATCCGGCGATTTTCCATCAAGCTTTTGAGCAAGCAGGAGTGTCAGCCGATGAAGTCATCCATGTCGGTGATTGTCACGACAATGACGTATCGGGTGCCGTCTCGGCCGGCGCAAAAGCCATTTGGTTTTCGCCCGACGGTGGCGTGAGTGAGATTGCATCCGGTGTGGTGCACGAGCTGTCAGAATTACCCGCCGCTATCGAACGGCTAACGGGCCAGACGGGTTTGTTCTGACCTCGTCAGATCGCCTCGACGCCGGTTTCGCCGGTGCGAATACGCACCACTTGCTCAAGCGGAGCGACAAAGATCTTGCCATCACCGATCTTACCGGTACTGGCCGAAGCAATAATGGCCTCGACAATCGCCTCAACCTGTTCATCGGGAGCCGCGATTTCCAGCTTGAGTTTGGGTAGGAAGTCCACGACGTATTCAGCACCGCGGTACAGCTCGGTGTGACCACGCTGCCGACCGAAACCCTTGACCTCAGTCACCGTCACACCCTGCACACCAATATCGGAGAGCGCTGCGCGCACGTCATCCATCTTGAACGGTTTGATAATGGCCGTGACCAGTTTCATGAGAACACCCCTTTATTCTGAGGCCCCATTATCCGGCTGAATGCGGTTTTAGCAATGCCTGATAATGACAGAATCCACCGCCACGACTTGTCGTGGATCACTCGCTCACTCTGGTCGCCGGGACTTCGAACCATCCGGGTCCAAACATGCGCCCAAAAAAAAGGGCCCCGAGGGGCCCAAAACTGCCATGAGAGGACAGGGTAATTACTTCACAGCGGCAAACTCGGGGTATGCCTCCATGCCGCATTCGCTGAGGTCGGCACCTTCGTACTCCTCCTCTTCGGAGACGCGCAGGCCCATGACCATCTTGATCACGAAGAAGGCGATCGCCGAGGTTACGAAGACCCAACCGAAGATCGTCAACGCACCGATGATCTGACCGGAGAAGCTCGCACCGTCGTTGGTAACCGGTACCAGCAACAGACCCAGCAGACCGACTACGCCGTGCACGGAAATCGCACCGACCGGATCGTCGATCTTCAGCTTATCGAGTGTTGTGATGGAGAAGACGACTAACAGGCCGCCCAGCGCACCGAAGATAGTTGCCTGCAGTGCAGATGGTGTGTCCGGACCCGCAGTGATCGCTACCAGACCAGCGAGACAGCCATTCAACGCCATGGTCAGATCGGCCTTGCCAAACAGCAGCTTGGCCACGATCAGTGCACCAATGCACCCACCGGCTGCGGCCAGGTTAGTGTTCATAAAGACCACCGCTACCGCGTTGGCTGAGTCGACTGATGCCGTTGCCAGCACCGAACCGCCGTTGAAGCCGAACCATCCCAACCAGAGGATGAAAGTGCCCAGCGTTGCCAGGGGCAGGTTCGCACCGGGAATCGCGTTCACTTCGCCATTCGGGCCGTACTTGCCCTTGCGAGCACCGACCAGGATGACGCCCGCCAAAGCGGCTGCCGCGCCAGCCATGTGCACGATGCCGCTACCGGCGAAATCGAGGAAGCCCAAGTCACCCAGCGTATACATGCCGAATACAGGATTACCGCCCCAGGTCCAGCTACCTTCCATCGGGTAGATAAATCCGGTCATCACGACGGCGAAGGCGAGGAAAGCAAACAGCTTCATGCGCTCCGCGACCGCACCAGATACGATGGACATCGCCGTGGCAACAAAGACCACCTGGAAGAAGAAGTCCGCTGAGGGCGCGTAGGTTGCGTTTTCCTCACCGCCTTCAACAGCACCCGACCCTGTGATCGTGCTGAGGAAAATGTCGCCGCCATACATGATGCTGTAGCCCACCACCATGTACATGATGCAAGCCACCGCAAACAGCGTGACGTTTTTGGTCAGAATTTCGACCGTATTCTTCGACCGGACCAATCCTGCCTCGAGCATGGCGAATCCCGCGGCCATCCACATGACCAGCGCACCACAGACGAGGAAGTAGAAAGTGTCCAGTGCGTACTGCAACTGAAAAATATCGTATTCCATGAGAATGTTCTCCAAGGCTCAGAATTACAGCGCTTCTTCGCCGGTCTCGCCGGTTCGGATGCGGGTGACATGCTCGAGGGACGAGACAAAAATTTTGCCGTCCCCGATCTTGCCGGTTTGTGCGGCCTTAGAAATGGCCTCGATGGTCTGATCGACCATGCCATCTGCAATGGCAATATCGATTTTGACCTTGGGTAGGAAATCCACGACGTACTCCGCGCCGCGATACAGCTCGGTGTGTCCCTTCTGGCGACCGAAGCCCTTGACCTCGCTCACCGTAATTCCCTGAACGCCAATCGTGGACAGCGCCTCACGCACATCATCCAGCTTGAATGGCTTAATCACTGCAGTAACCAATTTCATGGCAACCTCCGATAAGAGCCGCCCGTAAGGGCGGCGATTGCGTTACAGGCTCTTGGCCATTCCAAAAATCAGTGCTGCATCACACCAGTCGTAGTCGTAGCACTCGCTTTCTTCAATATCGGTGTCTTCATAGGTCAGGCTCCAGTCGATGCCCTGCCAGGATTTGCTGAGGCCAATCAACCAATGAACGTGCTTGTCAGTCAAAACGTAGCTGGCCACGTCGTAGTCGACCTGCCCGACCAAAAAGCTCAGCCCCCAGTCTCCGGGCAGTGTCATGTCATAGCCGGCCTTGAGATAGACAATCTCGCCGGTCTCGAACCAGTACTCGTCCGAGAAAGCCACGCCTGCTGAGAAGCCGCCGAAGCTGACGTTGGCGTAGACCTCTTCGTAGTCACCCAGCACGCCCTCGTCCTGGGGGTAGTCGTAGTAGATGTAGCCGACGTCGATGCCCAGACCGCCGTCAAAGCTGTGCGAATAGCCGCCGTAGTAGTCAAGTTCCAGACCACCGTTCGCGCCACCGCAGGTATCGATCGCGCAGTCAAAGTCGACCGCTGCGCCCCACGTGCCCAGGTAAAAACCGGAATCGAATGCGATATCAAATCCGCCCTGAATAGACGGCTTGCTGTCAGACTGCGAAATACCGCGGAATTTGTAATCAGAAACCAGTGCCACGTTGCCGCTGACTTCTGCAGACTGCGCCGTTGGGGCGATAAAACTTGTGCTGCCTGCAATGGCGAGCGCGGGAAGTGCGTATTTCAAAACCTTCATTCGGTGTCTCCTGCATAGCGAAGTGTTGTGTTTCGATGTCATGTTGGGTTGAACCCGGTCGGAGCCGGCTACAACCTGCCCCCACACACGTCTTAGCGACGAGCGGGCCAATTCTTAAAAAAAATATGTTTTTCAATTAGTTATATCTATTAAGCCCACAGTGCTGATCGTCAGCCAAGGTGTCGAACACCCGCTATTCGCACCAAACGAGTGCGCGCCGCGCACCAGTTTTGGCGGGTTAAGGTCTGTCAGGTCACTTTCGAGTGCGCTACATTGATGCGCATGTCACCCTCGGCGGTTCGGAGCAGTTCATGGCAGACGATCACTCAGCAAAGCGCGGCGCCAGCTCACTCTTTGAGCGGCTAACCCGTGCTGATGATCCGGTGTTTGAACAGATTGACCGCAATGCCAAGAGTCTTTTGCAGTCTGCATTGACGCGCCTCGATGTGGTCAGTCGGGAAGAGTTTGATGCCCAAACCGCGGTACTCAAGCGCACTCGCGAACGGCTCGAGGCGCTGGAAGCGCAAATTGCTGCCCTCGACGAGGCCCTGTCGGCAACCGGGCAGCAGGGAGATCAGTAGCACCCAAGCGGCATCAAACCCACCCTAATCCGGCACAGCCGCAAGCGATCAAGGATGATCCATGCACCTCTCGTTCATCAGCACCCGCGGGCAAGCAGGTCTCGATGCGCCCTCCGTCACCGTTGAGGTGCATCTCAGCGCAGGCTTGCCCGCCTTTCAGGTGGTTGGCCTTGGAGACAGTCGCTCTCGAGAAATCCGCAGCCGGGTGCGCGCAGCCCTCATCAGTTCACATCTGAAATGGCCGGACTTCAATATCACCGTTAACCTGACGCCGGCTGAGCGCGTCACCCCCTGCACTCGCTTTGATCTACCCATTGCTATGGGTCTACTCGTCGCCTCCCAACAGTTACCGCGGGATGCCGTCGAAGGCAGGGAATTCATTGGCGAGTTGGGTCTCGATGGCTGTCTCAAACCCAGCCGCGGCGCACTGGCAGCAGTCCTCGCCGCCGCGCGGACGGGCAATACGCTATGTCTTGCGATGGAGAGCTCAGCCCAGATGGCTAATGTTGAGGGCAGTCGGCTGATCGCGGCACCCGATTTACTCTCCCTGTGCGCTTTACTGAAAGCCGATGATCCCCAGTTAGTGTCACCTCGACCCACGTGCCCTGCAGATACTTGTGACTATCCAGATCTGTCTCAGATTCGCGGACAACCACTTCTTTACCGCGCGCTCGAACTGGCAGCTGCAGGCGGCCACCATCTGCTGATGAGCGGATCGCCCGGCGTGGGCAAAACCCTGGCGGCATCGGTGCTACCCGGACTGTTGCCCCCGATAGCACCTGCGACACAGCAGGAGATGTGGCTGATTCGAGATCTGGTCGGGCTATCCCGCGTGAGCGGACCGACCTTCAGGGCGCCGCATCACTCGAGTAGCATCGCGGCACTGATGGGCGGCACAGCCAAAGCGCTGCCGGGCGAAATCTCCATGGCCCACGGCGGCGTGTTGTTTCTCGACGAGCTCACCGAATTTCCGCGTGCGGTGCTGAACCAGCTCAGGCAGCCGCTAGAAAGCGGCGAGATCACTGTCACCCGTGCCGAGCACCAACACTGCTACCCCGCTCGGTTTCAGCTCGTCGCCGCAATGAATCCCTGCCCCTGTGGGCTCGCTGACAACGAGGACGGTAGCTGCCGCTGCTCACCCGACATGATCCGGCGCTATCGCCAGGGTGCTTCAGGCCCACTGATGGACCGCATTGATCTCCACGTGAAGCTCAGCAAACCCTCCCCCGAGGCGCTGCTGAGCGCAGCGACCACGGACAATCGTTCCGCGCGGCTTCGGGAGAGGGTCGCCGTCACCCGGGAGCGGCAACTGTCGCGTCAGGACTGCCTGAATTGTGATCTGGCGGGGGATGACATCGTCGAGGCGTGTGCGCTGAGTACCACAACGCGCGCGGGGTTGATCAAAGCACTGGCCGCGCTAAACGTGTCGGCGAGAAGTGCCCACCGGCGGCTTCGTGTTGCCCGGACACTCGCCGATATAGCGGGGGAGGAACGGGTGTCGATGTCGCACATCAACACCGCGCTGTCATTTCGTGAGTCGCCAACCGAGGTTGGCGCAATGTGACTTCAGCGACTGCCGTCCACCATGAAATCAACAGCCAGTCGGATCTCTTCATCGGAGCAGTCGGCACAGCCACCGCGCGCAATCATACCCGTACCGGCGACGCCATTAATGCCACTGTCGTACAGCGCATCCATGCCCTTGCTGATGCGGCCAGCCCAGGCGACTTGGTCGCCCACCTTCGGCGCACCTGCGATACCGGCGGAGTGGCATGCCATACACGCCGCATTGTAGACGTCCTCTCCAGAGCGGCCGGCGCTGGCAGCCACGGCATCACCGCCACCGCCACAGGTCTCTCCCTGTACACAGACGGCTGAGAAAGGCTGGATCCGCGCCTCGATGTCTGCCCGCTGCTGGTCAGTCAGATCAAGTGCGACTGCCGCCAACGGCGCCAACATAAGGATAAAGAACAAACGCATGGTGCTAACTCCTGTCAGTGGGGGGCGGAGTATAGCGGTTGCGAAAACGATCGAAAACAGAGCAATACGCGCCCCGCTCACCGCTATACTGCCTGTCCGCCAAAGAGA
>JAAEZV010000308.1 GCA_018222695.1 Gammaproteobacteria bacterium | reverse complement strand
TAAGTGGCATCCACCGTCACGGCGGTAAAGCCCTCCTCAGACAAGCCGCTGATGCTCTTGAACTTGGACTGGGACAGCACGGGCGACGTCAGGCTGATGCGACGGGCGTGATCCGCCGACTCCTCAAAGATATTGCGCTCCGGGCCCAGATCCACTTCTAGGGACATCACGATTGACTCGCGCAGCGGGTCTATCGGCGGGTTGGTGACCTGAGCAAATTTCTGTCGGAAATAGTCATAGAGCGAGCGCTCCTGACGCGACAACACGGCCATAGGCGTGTCATCACCCATAGACCCCACGGCCTCGTTGCCCGACTCTGCCAGCGGTCTGAGCACCTGATCCCGCTCTTCGAAGCTGACCTGAAACATCTTCTGATACACATCCAGCTCGGCGCCGGAGATCGCGGCCACCGGTTCTCCCGTGTAGCTACCCTCAATCAATCGCGCGTTTTGTCGCAGCCATTTTTTGTAGGGCTGACGGGTTTTCAGTAGCTCATCGATATCCTTGGTGTGCAGTACTTTGCCTTCCTGGGTATCGACCACAAGAATCTGACCGGGGCCGACCCTACCCTTAGCAATTACCTGCTCGGGCTGATAGCCATGGGTGCCGACCTCCGAAGCCAGCGTAATAAAGCCGTCATCAGTGGTGACCCAGCGCGCCGGGCGAAGTCCGTTGCGGTCCAGCAGGCAGCAGGCATAACGCCCGTCGGTGAGCACGATCCCCGCAGGACCGTCCCAGGGCTCCATATGCATGGCGTTGTACTGGTAGAAGGCCTTCAGGTCGGGGTCGATACCCTCGATGTTTTGCCAGGCAGGCGGAATCAGCATGCGCAGCGCACGCGGCAATTCGACGCCGCCGGTGGTCAGGAGCTCAAGCATGTTATCGAGGCTTGAGGAGTCCGAGCCCTCGGTGTTCACCAATGGCACCAAAGCCTGCAGATCAGGCAATAGCGGCGAATCGAATTTGGCGCTTCGCGCCCTCGACCAACTGCGGTTACCTTCGATGGTATTGATTTCGCCGTTGTGGGCCAGCATGCGGAAGGGTTGCGCCAGCGGCCAACGCGGCAAAGTGTTAGTGGAGAAGCGCTGGTGGAACACGCAAATCGCAGTCTCCAGCAAGGGGTTATTCAGGTCGGGGTAAAACCGCGCCAGATCAGCAGGCATGACCAAGCCTTTATAGGAAACCACCCGGTCAGACAGACTGCAGATGTAGAAATCCGGGTCGCTTTCCAGCGCCATCTCCGCGCGTCGGCGCGCGGTGAATAGCTTGCCCACGCAGTGCTCATGATCGACGCTGCTGGCATCGACGAACACCTGCTCGATCCGCGGCAATTGATCCAGCGCGATCTCACCGCACACGCTTTCATCGATAGGGACTTCCCGCCAGCCAAATACCGGCAGCCCCTCGGCGGTCAGTGCGGCTTCCATAGCCTCACGGGATGCCTGCTGTAACGACTCATCACGACTCAAGAAGAGCATGCCGACCACGTAGTGCTCTCCAAGATCGACGTTGAGCACAGCTTTGGCCTCGGCGCGCATGAAGGCGTCAGGCATCTGCAGCAATAGACCGCAGCCATCCCCCGTGCGGCCATCGGCGGCAATGCCACCGCGATGGGTCATACAGGTCAGCGATTCAATCGCTGTTTGTAACAGGCGATGGCTGGCCTCGCCCTCAATATGGGCGATCAGACCAAAGCCACAGTTGTCCCGGAATTCTTCGGGACGGTAGAGTCCGCGAGAAGGTGCCGACCGTTTACCGGCATCGCCCGCTGCTACAACATGATTCATAAACCGTTTCGCTTCTGAACCGGCGCACAACACCGGCGAAACTGCTCCTTTCGGAGCAAGAACAAAAGGGGGCGTAGTGTACACGCCCGAAAAGGGGCGCTCAATTAGCGCAAACTTCGCCGATCAGGCGTCGATCACGCGGGCAATGTCGTCATCCGTGACGTTTTCAGCGACCACTGCCTCACCCAATTGAGCGAGGACAATATAGCGAACTTTTCCGCCACTCACCTTTTTATCACTGCCCATGGCATCCAACATCGCCTGAGCTGTGACATCCGCTGGGAGAGAGACCGGCAAACCTACTGACCGATTGAACGCCGTCAGTCGGTCAACCACTTGTGGATCAAGCGTGCCGCGAAGCACTGACAGTCGGCTGGCCAGGACCATACCTGCAGCCACCGCCTCACCGTGGAGCCAGTCACCATAGCCCTGAATCCGCTCGATGGCGTGGCCGAAGGTGTGCCCGAAATTCAGATGCGCCCGCACGCCACCCTCGCGCTCATCGGCTGCCACGACAGCTGCCTTGATCGCGCAGCTGCGCTCGATCGCAAACGCCAGCGCTGCCGCATCCCGGCTCTTCAGTGCCTCCGCGTTATCAATGAGCCAAGCAAAAAATGCGGCATCGCGGATGAGACCATACTTAATGATCTCGGCCAGCCCTGCCGCATATTCTCTGGCGGGCAAGGTGGCGAGCGTGTCGAGATCGATCACCACTTGCTGCGGTTGATGAAAGGCGCCGACGAGATTCTTACCCATCGCGTGATTCACGCCCGTCTTACCACCCACGGAAGAATCCACCTGGGCCAATAGAGTAGTCGGCACCTGCACGAAATCCGCGCCGCGCAAAAAGCAGGCAGCTGCAAAGCCCGTCATGTCACCCACCACTCCGCCCCCGAGGGCGACAAACAGGCTGCCTCGCTCATGCC
>JAAEZV010000307.1:2404-2714 GCA_018222695.1 Gammaproteobacteria bacterium | reverse complement strand
GGAGAATGCTCAAGGCACCGTGCTGGATACCTTCTATCCACAGCCGGTCGCGCACCTTAGCGACGAATTGGCCAGTGTGCTGTCTGGCGTTTCGGGAAGACTGGACGCCGCACAGCTCGAGGCGTTATCCAAGGCACTGAAAGCAGCGGGGGACGGCGCCGGGGCCGGACTCGCGATGCAACTGGCCGCTGCCGAGGGCAAAGTGGTGGCGACATCGCTGGCCCAGAACGCGCCGCCACGCTCAGTGGAGGAGGCCTACCTCAAACTCCATCTCATCTCCCATCGATGGGTGAAGCCCCACGAGACCGAT
>JAAEZV010000307.1:0-2394 GCA_018222695.1 Gammaproteobacteria bacterium | reverse complement strand
GACCAAGGGCCGGTCGACCTTGAAGAGCTTCCGCAACGCCAGCTGAGCGCGCGACTCAAAGGCTCAGTCCTCGAGGTGTCGAGCGTCGATAAATTTCCAAAGATGACCAACTATGTGGTTCCTGCGGGTGTCCGCATCGCGCATACGGCCAGGGTCCGCCTTGGAGCCTATCTGGGTGAAGGCACCACCGTCATGCATGAAGGCTTCATCAATTTCAACGCCGGTACTGAGGGCCCGGGCATGATCGAGGGCCGCATCTCGGCGGGGGTCTGGGTGGGCGAAGGTTCAGACCTGGGAGGCGGCTGCTCCACAATGGGCACACTTTCGGGCGGCGGGGATATCGTGATTTCGGTGGGCAAGGAGTGCTTGATCGGGGCGAATGCAGGCTTGGGCATTCCACTGGGGGATCGCTGCACGATTGAAGCAGGTTTGTTTGTGACCGCTGGCACCAAGGTCAATGTACTGGACGAGGGCGGTGACACCATCGAGACCGTCTCCGCCAGAACCTTGGCGGGGCGGCCAGATCTCTTGTTTAGGCGGCATTCGAGTACCGGTGCCGTGCAGTGCCTGACCAACAAAAGTGCGGTCGAGCTGAACGAGATGCTGCATGCCAACAACTGACGATCAGGAGCACACGCTCGCTCTGACCCGCGACTTGATCGCCTGCGCCTCGGTGACCCCCGAAGACGCGGGCTGCCAGTCGCTAATGATGACGCGTTTGCAGCGGGCAGGCTTCTCGGTCGAACCCATGCGCTTCGGTAAGGTCGATAATTTCTGGGCAACCCGCGGCGCATCCGGCCCGCTGCTGGTGTTTGCCGGACACACTGACGTGGTACCTCCCGGAGACACGGAGCAATGGGAATCGGATCCCTTTGTCGCGACCGAAGTGGGGCCCGATCTGGTGGGTCGCGGCGCTGCGGACATGAAGGCCAGCCTCGCCGCGATGGTGGTGGCCTGTGAAAATTTTGTCAGCGCGCACCCTGATCACACCGGTCGCATTGGCTTTCTGATCACTTCTGATGAAGAAGGCCCCGCCAAAGACGGGACAGTCCGCGTTATGGACACGTTGAAAGACCGCGGAGAGCAAATCGACTGGTGCGTGGTGGGCGAGCCCTCCAGCACGCTCGAACTCGGCGATTTGGTAAAAAACGGGCGCCGGGGCTCGCTCAATGCGCGGTTAGTGATTCACGGCAAGCAGGGCCACATCGCCTACCCACACCTCGCTGATAATCCGATTCACCGGGCGATGCCGACACTCAATGCATTGGTCGCGGAGCCGTGGGATCAGGGCAATGACTTTTTTGACCCCACTTCCCTGCAGATCTCAACGATCCGGGCTGGTCAGGGCGTGACCAACGTCATTCCGGGCAGTGTCGAGGTGCTTTTCAATCTGCGGTTCAGTACCGAAGTCACGGCCGACGAGATTCGTGGGCGCTGTGAGGCGATTCTGGACCAGGGTGGCCTGAATTATGACATCGAGTGGTCGCTGAGTGGCGAGCCGTTCTTGACCGAACCCGGGGCGCTGCTCAATGCAGTTACGGGGAGTATCGAGGCGGCGACCGGCCGCGTGCCCGCAGTCTCCACCGGAGGCGGCACCTCAGATGGGCGATTTATTGCGCCCAGCGGCGCGCAGGTCGTCGAGGTGGGCCACGTCAATGAGACCATTCATCAGATTAACGAGCGTGTGAAACTGGCGGACATCCCGCGGCTGACGAAAATCTACGAGGGCATTCTGGAACGCCTATTGATCGACTGATTCAACCATCAGTTGCGCTAGAGACAGCCTCTGTGTTGCCCAGCGCTCCGTCTCCCTCGCAATCCATTCATCCGTAAAAGCCGCCAAGGCGTGGACCATGGGCGAACTGTGCTCGGCGGGATCCACTCTCAGCAGGGTCAGCCCCGCACCGATAGCGCCGTCCAGCGCCGCCTCGGCACCACGCAACACCGCGATGAAACCCTCGATCGCATGCCGGGTCTCTGACAGCACCTCGTCCAGAGGGCGCGGCGCATTTCCAGCCGTCTCAGCACTCGCACAGGAGATGGCAGGCAGCGCCAGAAAAATATGTTCGATCGGACCTCGCTGCCGGAGCAGGTCTAACAAATAGCCCTGACCAATCGGTGACGTCAGCGCCAGATCATGCCACTCGGCCTGATCTAGCCTATTGCTCAGGGCTGACCTCATCGCCGCCGCCTCGGCAATCTGGCCACAGAGGATAGGACGAGGGTGCGACGCGGCGGCCTGCACGAACGAGGCCGGCATGAACTCGACCCCGATCCAAAAACGACTCGCAGTCACCCTACTCTCCTATTTCTCTTCACAATCGGCGCTTCATCAGGAGCGCTCCAGCCGCCGGGTGAACACATCAAAGCGCACTGACTTACCTTTCAGCGTGT
>JAAEZV010000306.1 GCA_018222695.1 Gammaproteobacteria bacterium | reverse complement strand
CAAATAAATCCGCAAAGGCTTTCCCAACATTTTCGATCCCCTCGAGGCGATGCTCAGGGGACTGAATGACGCCTTCGCGCAACCATTGGGAGAGCTGCTCCCTGGCTTCATCGTAGCGATCGTGTCGGAAGTGGGTCATGAAGCCCTCCACCGAGAGCTCTTTGGTGATGAGTTCAAACAGGTTGTTCGGTCCATGAGGCGTCACACCGTAGCCTGATATTGCGCCGCATAGGACTAGCCGACCGCGGTGATTCATATTGCTGATCACCGCTTCAAGTGTCTGCCCGCCGACATTATCGAAGAACACATCTACTCCGTCGGGGCAGGCTTCACTAATGGCCTCCGCTAGCGGTGTGCCCCCTGAGCGCACGACGGCCGCGTCGTAGCCCAGCGAGTCGCACAGCCACCGCCCCTTGGCCTGCGAGCCCACAATTCCGACCACCCGCGCCCCTGAGAGTTTGGCGATCTGGCCGGCAATGGTGCCCACCGCGCCGCCTGCTCCACTGATCAAGACGCAATCCTCGGCGGTGGGTCTGGCAATATCGGTTATACCGAAGTACGCCGACATGCCGGTGTCGCCCAAGACGCCCATGTAAGCACTGGGGTTGAACTCGAGTTCAGCGGGAAGTCTGGCAATAAAATCGCTCCCGTCGCTCAGACTGTGGGTTTGCCAAGCAAATCGGGCCATCAGCTTATCGCCGACCGCATAGTCGGGATGTTTTGATTCCAGCACCTCGGCGAGCACCAAGCCCATCACGGGTTCGTCCAACCCCATGGCGGGTAACACCTCGTCACCCGAGTCCTCGTTCATCCAGTTGCGAAACCCGGCGTCCAGCGAGACGAAGGTGTTACGGGTAAGAAAAAACCCCTCACCCACCTCGGGCAGGGGGTCTTCCCGGACGGCAAAATCGGCCTCAACTGGGTTCCCCTGTGGCCTTCTGGCCAGTACGACGGAGTGCATCATCTCGGGTTCCTTTTTATTCACGTTATGCTGGAGGAGAGTGTCTGATCAGGCACAAAAAAGCCACCCGAAGGTGGCTTTTCATACGCACTCAGTACTTAGAACTCGTACCCAATGGTCACACCGAGTGTGCGACGTGGTACCAGGCTGGCAAAGGCGAACGCGCCAGCGTCGAAGGGTCGCTCAATGCGGCCACCATCCTCAAGGATGTCAGTACCGTAGAGACGAATCATCGCAGTACCGTTACCGACTGGTAGCAGATAAGTCGCTGAGACGTCGAGCACCTTGAAGTCCTCTCTGAGAATCTCTGGGCCGTACTGGAAGTTGTAGGTGCCGAAATCAGAGCGTCCCCATGCCTCATCGGTGTACTTGTAGTTGGCGTTGATAATCCACTCGCCACCCAAGCCGTTGATGCGATATTCACCGCCGATGTTGTAGGTCAGCTCGGGCGCCCAGACGACTTCGGCGCGGTCTGAAATGTCGCCAATACCTGCGTAGTCAAAGCGCGCGTAGTCGGCATCAAGCGTGCCCATCGCGCCGCGAAGCGTCAACCGGTCAGTGACCATGGCCATGACTTCGAGCTCAAGGCCGCTGGTGTCGACTTCACCCGCGTTGAAGATAAACGTACAGGTCGGGCCGCCGCAGTTCTCAGGCTGTCCGTCGTAGATGTAGCTGCCGTCGCCAGCAGTTACGACCTGCTCCTGCTTGTCTTCATAGGAGGCGTCAAAGTAGGTCGCGTTGAAGGTCAAGCGGTTATCGAACCACTCGGAGCGAAATCCGACTTCCATCGAGTCCACAGTTTCTGACGCATAGGGACCCACAGTGTTTGGCGTCGTGCCGCGAGAGTTAAAGCCGCCGGATTTAAAGCCCGTAGAGTAAGAGCCGTAGATCATGCCGAAATCGAAGTTACGCTGCAGTACCAGGCGATAGGTGACTTCATCATCTTTAAAATCGAAGTCCTTGCCGTTAGGGAAGGCACCCGCAATCACGAAAAAGTCTTTCTCTTCTTCCGTGTAACGCGCGCCGGCGGTGAGCTCCCAGGCATCGGTAATGTCCCAGTTGATCTCGCCGTAGATCGCTCGCGCTTCAAGATCCTGCATCGACTCAATGACCTGCACCGGGCCTGATTCGAAGGGCGCGTCGCTGTTCATCATGTAGATGCCGGCAACGTAATTGAACGGGCCATTAAAGTCAGAGGTGATCTGGATTTCGGTGGAGGACTGTTCGAATTCCTGCTCACGCAGCACGGGGAACAGGCACAGTGCGTCAGACGGGTTGTCCGGCGTCCCTGTGCCGAAGGGGAAAACAATGCCTGGAATGGGGGAGCCCCAAGAGCAGATATCCATGCGCTCTTTGGTGTCCATCATGGAAGTGATGAACTTCAGATCGTGATTGCCAACGCGACCATCGACCGCCAGAGCATAGTTGTTACCCTGAATCGTGCTCAAGAAGCTGCCGCTGGAGTAAGTGGTCGTGTAATCGTTGGCGCGCGATCGGTCTGCCGACTCTGCCTTGCCATGAAAGGGCGAGAACGTTGCAAAAAGATTAGCGCCCTCTCCGTTGGGTCCGCCGGTAGTGCTGATATTTAGCAGGTCGACCAATTGGGTATTGTCGTTGTAGTTGTCCCAGGTGAACTGCGCTGACCAGTCGTCGGAAAAGTCGTAACGCACAGCAACACTGGCCGTGACCAGGTCGCGGTTATCAGAGTTCTCACCCTTGGTGACGTTTTTGGCAAAGGATTCGCTTTGCAGAGAG
>JAAEZV010000305.1 GCA_018222695.1 Gammaproteobacteria bacterium | reverse complement strand
ATGGCGTAGATCGCCCAGGCGTTGAAACCCCAATGAAAATAGCTGATCTGGATCGCCTCGGTGGCGGCAGCCGGCGTGCCCCCTGGACCGTTCGGCGGCGCCAGAAAATGCATCACGGGCTCAGCAATGCCGTAGAACATCATGCCAATGCCGATGCCCGCGGAAAACAACATCGCAAACCAAGAGATATAGCTGTAAGCCGGCTCTGCATGGTCGGGCCCCAACTTGATGTCCCCGTAGCGAGATAGAGCAAGATAAACGACGATCACCGCAATTAGCGTCACAATCAAGACATAAAACCAGCTTGCGGTGTCGACGATCACTGTCTGAAGGCCAGCAAACGGGTTGCTGCCTTTCTCGGGTAAGGTCAGCACCATCACAATGGCGCCGAACAGCAAAATCAATGCGGGGAAGAACACCGCTTTATCGATGGTGAAGCGGCGGGGGGTCTGCTGGGTCATGTCGGGCTCATACATCAGGCGTGGGCAGAGTGTACCCGAAGCCTGCCAAAAGACCCCAGAAAGCCTTGTTTGAAACAAGTTTTCCGTTTGCAGGTAAGGTTTATAACCGGTAGCCTATGCCATTGTAGTTTTCAAACAATAATCATCTTTCCAAGCCATGAGAAAAGGGAGTCAGTATGTCTCATCCCAATCGTTTTCAACGCACACCATTGGCGGCCGCGCTCGGTGTAGCGCTCCTGCCGCTGGTGTCGAGTCCAGTCCACGCGCAACTCGAAGAAGTGGTCGTGACCGCAACCAAACAAGAAGCCAGTCTTCAAGACGTTCCCGTTGCCGTGTCGGCGCTCACAGAAGAGTCTCTGAACCAGCGTGGCGTCTCGAACTTCTCTGACTACCTGATCGAGCTGCCCAATGTGTCAGCCGGTGGTGCGGGTCCTGGCCAGAGCACTATGTATATCCGTGGTGTGGCATCAACCACTCCTAACCTGACAACGTCAGGCGTAGCCGGTCTGAGCCCCAACGTGGCGCTTTACCTCGATGAACAGCCGATGGCACAGCCCGGCCGTAACCTCGATATTTACATCACCGACATCAACCGCGTAGAGGTTCTAGCGGGCCCGCAGGGCACGCTGTTTGGTGCGAGCTCACAAGCAGGCGTGGTACGTCTGATCACCAATAAACCTGATCCGTCTGGGTTCTATGGCCGCGTTCAGGCTGGTGCATCGACCATGAAAGATGGCGAAGCCAACTACAACATCAACGCCATGCTGAACATCCCGCTAAGCGATAACTTCGCCATTCGCGGTGTGGTCTACACCGACGAGAAGGGCGGCTACATCGATAACGTGGCGGGCACACGCACCGCGGCAGAAAGTGCCCGTTTCCGGCCTGGCAGTACGATCCGCTCCAACGGCACTGAAGTCGGATTCAGAGGTGGTTTCCAGCAAGGCGCAGATCTGAGCAACGTTAATTTTCTTGAAGCGAATAACAGCGCACTAGTCGAGGACGACTTCAACGACACCACCTACAGCGGCGGCCGTATTGCGGCCCAGTGGGACATCAATGACAACTGGCGCATCAGCGCCGGCGCCATGGCCCAGAAAATCGAGAGTGACGGCACTTTCTACACCGATCCAAATCTCAGTGACGACTATCAGATTCAGCGCTTCGAAAAAGAGTTCGTTGAAGACGAGTACACCAACGTGCACTGGACCATCGAAGGCCGCATTGGCGCTCTCGAAGTTCTCTACACCGGTGCGTTCACCGAACGCGAAACTGACCAGCGTACCGACTATTCGGACTACCTGTTCATCGGTCAGTACATCCCTTACTACATCTGCGATTACTACGTGTCCTACACGTCATTCGCTCCTGATGGCCTGCCAACAGGGACCTGCCAAGCCCCCAATCTATACACCACTAACAAGGTGGACAGCGAGTTCACCAGCCACGAAATTCGTTTCACCACGGATCAGGAGAAGCGTTTCCGTATTACCGCAGGCGGCTTCTTCAGTGAGATGGAACTGACCGAAATGGTCGACTTCTCCTACCCCGGAAGCCAACTGGTTAACGCGTGGGGCGGTGGTTATAACGGCACAGGATTGGGCTTCGCCGAGAACTCCAACTATCCCTACGATGGCCAGGGTGGGTATAAGGTTGGCGCAGGGCCCTATCCCAGAGACACCGTATTCCGAAACGACATCTTGCGCACCGATGATCGAATGGGCGTCTTCGGTGAGGTCACCTTTGATCTGACAGATCGCTTGTCCATCACAGGTGGCTTGCGGTGGTTCGACTACGAAGTCGATCTGGCGGGAAGTGCTAACTCCAGCTTCTACAACATGTCAGGAACGGACTACAACAAGTTCGGCACCAACATTAACGACCTGTATGACGGCGATCAGTCCATTCGCTGGACCTATTCTGGCTTCTTCCCCTACGAGGATAGCCCGGTCTATTCGCCAAGCAATTTGCCAGCTGCCGACGATCCCAACTACCAGCGGATCGTCAACAGCATCTACGCGCCTGATGTGGCTGAAGATGATGGCGTCATCGGCAAGATCACACTCTCTTGGCGACCCAACGATGACCATCTCTGGTACGCCACCTGGTCAGAGGGTTTCCGGACTGGTCTGCTCAACCGCCCGGGCGGTGCTGTGCAAAGTGCCACGGGTTACACCGTCCCATTCGATGTGAAGTCTGACGAACTGATCAACATTGAGCTGGGCTGGAAGTTGGATATGCTGGATAACACCCTGCGCTTCAACGG
>JAAEZV010000304.1 GCA_018222695.1 Gammaproteobacteria bacterium | reverse complement strand
AATGGCAGGCCGCTGTGACATGGTCTGCAGGGCAATCGGTTCTCGCGTCTCTGGCGTCACAAAGATCAAAGGCCAGAAGACGACCCCCAGCGCCACCAATACCAGTGTCCCCACAAGCCGCTGCCTGAATAACGGATCCACTTAGTTCTGCTCCCCGTCATGGTGATGCTCTGCCAGAAAAGCCGTTGCTTCGCCCACCGAGAAAAACGACCCGAAGACCACTACCCGGTCACCGGTCGTGACTCGCGTCATCAGTGACTGCCATAAATCGGCGAAGGCTCCCTGGTGAATCGGCGCGCCCATTGGCTTGAGAAACTCCGTTAAGCGATCGGTGGACATGGCTCTCGGCACGTGACGAAGATCAATAAGATGCCATTCATCAAACGCCGATTCGCACAAAGTGAGCATATCATGAATGGGCTTATCCCCCATGACACCAAACACAGCGGCGGTCTTACCAGACACCGGATGATCTTTGAGAAATTGCACCAACTGAGACACTGACTCGACGTTGTGTGCCACATCCAGCACCAACTCAAAGTCCTCCGTTTGGATTCTGCTGAGCCGCCCGGTGAGTCTCACTGATGCTATGTGGTTAACCAGGGACTGATCTACCGTCACCAGGCCGCTGACTTCCAGCGCTTGGATGGCCGCACCCATATTCACGGGCAGCAACCCGGTATTGTCGGGCAGCTGATAGCGTCGATGGGATGAGGCCTGCATCTCACCCCCCACAACGCGCCATTCCCGATTAATCAAAAAAGTTTCAGCGCCAAGGGCATCGAGCGTCGAGATCAGAGAATTAGGCGGATCAGGATCAGCGACAACACAGGGTTGCCCCGGTCTGGCCACGCCTGCCTTTTCGATCGCAATCAGCTCCCGGCTATCCCCCAGCCAGTCAGTATGATCGAGTCCAATGCTGGTCACGACACTCAGATCAGCGTCGATAATATTGACGGCATCGAGCCGCCCCCCCAGCCCAACTTCCAGCACCTGAACGTCGACGCTCCGCTCTCGGAAAACCCACAGGGCTGCGAGCGTGGCAACCTCGAAGTAGGTAAGGCTGATAGCTGCTCTAGCATCCTCGATCGCCTCGAACGCTGCGATCAGCTCAGCATCCTGGACCTCGACGTCGTCGATACAAATTCGCTCGTTAAAACGATTCAGATGGGGGGATATGTAACGGCCAACGCGCTTGCCAGAATGCACCAATGCGGCGGACAAGACAGTCACGACGCTGCCCTTACCGTTTGTCCCGGCGACCGTCAGCGTTGTCGGCGGTGAGGAGAGCAGTCCTAGGTTTTGGGCGACATCAGAGACTCGATCCAGCCCCAGCTCGATTTCTACCGGGTGCTGTAATTCGAGACGTTCCAGCCACGCGCTCAGCGACAGTGGGGCCATGCTCAGGCTAGGCAGCGCCCCCATCGGCCTCAATCACCTCGCCTTCCAATACCGGTGCAGGTTGCCCTGGCGGCGAGAGATTGGTGAGCTTGGCAAGCACACGGGCGAGGGTTTCACGCATGTCATTGCGGTGCACAATCATGTCGATCGCGCCGTGCTCGAGCAAAAACTCGCTCCGCTGAAAACCCTTGGGGAGTTTCTGGCGAATAGTTTGCTCGATAATGTTAGGGCCGGCAAAACCGGCTCGCGCATCGGGCTCAGCGATGTTGATATCTCCAAGCAAGGCCAAAGACGCAGAAACGCCCCCGTAAATGGGGTCGGTTAACACCGAGATATAGGGCGTACCCTGCCCCTTCAGGCGCTCTATCACCGCAGATGTCTTAGCCATCTGCATCAACGAAATCAGCGCCTCCTGCATTCGGGCACCGCCCGAAGCTGAGAAGCAAATGAGGGGAAGGCCTTCCTCGAGCGCGACCGTTGCGGCGCGGGTGAACTTTTCGCCCACCGCGTATCCCATTGAGCCGCCGTGAAAATCGAACTCGAACGCCAGCGTGACCACCTCTACCCCGAGAATACTCCCTCGCATGGCAATCAAGGCGTCTTTTTCACCTGTACTGCGCTGCGCAGCAGTCAAGCGATCGCGATATTTACGTTTGTCTTTGAACTTGAGGTGATCGACCGGCTCGAGATCGGCAAACAATTCCGTCGCACCCCGGTCCAGACACAGCTCAAGGCGACGGCGCGCGCCGATACGCATGTGGTGGTCACACTTCGGACACACCTCGGCATTTCTTTCCAGGTCGGGCTTATAAAGAATCGCCTCGCATTTCACGCATTTTTTCCAGAGTCCCTCAGGCACGCTGGTGCGGTTTGCGCTCTCATCCTTGTTGACGCCGGACGGCAGGATCTTATCAATCCAACTCATGGGATCTCCCAACGCTGAAACGGCAGAGTATACGAGGGTGCAGTTTTCCTATGAAGGTGAAGAGTCCACACCCGCGCGGATACTTTGTAGCAGTTTTACCGCGGCGCCGTGAATCTGGATCTCTTCCAAACCCTCGGCAGAATGCGCTTTTTGCTGCATTTCTGCGATTAGCGCACTGCCGACCACCACCGCGTCAGCACAAGCCGCCACCGCACTCGCGCTGGCCGCGTTTTTGATGCCAAAACCAACCGCAATGGGAAGAGCCGTTTTCTCGCGGATCAGGGCAACGCTGCGGGCCACTTCATCGGTGTTCAACTCCCCCGAACCGGTCACGCCCTTTACTGCGACGTAGTAAATGAACCCGCGTGCCCGCTCAACGATTTTTTGCACGCGGGGCGCGGGCGTTGTC
>JAAEZV010000303.1 GCA_018222695.1 Gammaproteobacteria bacterium | reverse complement strand
GGCGAAGGTGTGGGCGCCAGCTTTCTGTTCGGCCAAACGCTGGCTGAACTGCTCACTGGAGAGGACACCGAGCGCACCCGCATGCCTTGGGTGACTAGACGCTCAATCGAAGAACTGAAACGCTGGGAGCCCGAACCGTTCCCCAGACTCGGTCTCAAAGCCACAATGATGGCGTTTGGCGCCGAGGAGTGGCTGCTTGAGCGATACGGTGAGGGCGTGCCTGCCAAAGCCGTTGGCTGGCTCTGTGATCAGCTGGACCCGCATTAGAAGCCCCGTAAAAACTATCTTTTTCAAATACTTATATCTGTTTTCTTCAGCGGATATTGAGTAAACCGAAGGCCCCTGATTGGGCCACTTTGCCGGTGCAAGTGTGTATACTCTGGCCCCCAACCTCTGGTGTGGAGAAGAGCAATGAATGCCCCTCAACAAGTCGCAGTCAGCCCCGATATCGAACTCAAAATGCAGGATGCGCTCAAGGCGCAGCGTGAAAGCTACTTGCAGGAAGGCTTTGTCTCAGCTGAGACCCGGATCGATCGACTGAATCGCGCGATCGACGTGCTGGTCCGCCACGCGGATCGCATCAGCGAGGCCATCAACAAAGACTTCGTATGTCGCCCTGACCAGGTCAATCTGATGACCGACGTAGCCGCCTCTATTGGCTCGATGAAGCACTGCCGCAAACATCTTAAGAAGTGGATGAAGGACGAAAAGCGTCCCTCTACATTCCCGCTGGGGCTGCTGGGTGGCCGCTCGCACATTCAGTACCAGCCCAAAGGCGTGGTCGGCATCGTCGCACCCTGGAACTTCCCGGTGGCGATGGTATTCCAGCCGCTGGCTGGCATTCTCGCGGCGGGCAACCGGGCCATGATCAAGCCCTCCGAGTTCACTCCAGAGACTTCTAAGGTAATCGAGGAGATCGTCGCCGAGGCCTTTGACCCCAGCGAAGTCACCACCTTCTCGGGTGGCCCCGAAGTCGGTCAGGCATTCTCCGCCCTGCCCTTTGACCATATGATCTTCACCGGTGCGACCAACATCGCCCGCCATATCCTCACCGCCGCAGCACGCAACCTAGTGCCGGTAACGCTCGAGCTCGGCGGCAAATCGCCGGTTGTGATCTCTCGCTCAGCGGACCTCGAGCAGGCACTGCAGCGCGTGATGCTGGGCAAGACCCTGAACGCCGGCCAGATCTGTCTTGCACCCGACTACCTGCTGGTGCCCGAAGAGCAGCTTGAGGAGGTGATCAGCCTCGCAACCAAAGCCGTCAACGAGATGTATTCAAGCCTGCGTGACAATGACCAGTACACCTCGGTCATCAACGAGCGTCACCACAAGCGTCTGAGTGGCTACCTAGAGGATGCCGAGCAGCGCGGCTGTCGCATCATCCCGTTGAACCCCGCCAATGAGGACTTCAGCAATGGTACTGGCAAGATCCCGCCCACACTGATTGTGTCGCCAGAGAATGACGCGCTCTGTATGGAAGAGGAAATTTTTGGTCCGCTGCTTCCAATCCGTACCTACAACAACTTCGACGAGACTATCGACTTCATCAACGCCAACCCGCGTCCACTGGCTGCCTACTACTTCGGCACGGACAAGGGCGAAGAGGAAGCCTTCCTGCATCGCACCACCTCAGGCGGTGTGTGTATCAACGATGTGATTTTCCACATCGCGCAGGAAGACATGCCCTTTGGCGGCGTTGGCCCCTCTGGTATGGGTTCTTACCACGGCATTGAGGGCTTCAAAACATTCAGCCACGCCAAGTCGATCTACAGCCAGACGCTGAAGTTCAACGTGGCCAAGCTGGGCGGCATGCTGCCGCCTTATGGCAAGACCAGCGATAAGACCATCAAGGCGCAGATCAAAAGCTGATCATCACAATGTCCGCGCCTCGCGGTACCGATGAGATAACAAGCCATAAAAAACCCCGCTGCTGCGGGGTTTTTTATGCGCAGTCCCGGGCTTACTTCAAAATATAGGCCTGCACCACCAGCTCTCTAGTGAGCGGGTTGAACTTAATGACATCGAGATTCATGGTGTTGTCGGTGATGCTCACCACGTTGCGCATCACGACCACACCGTCAACCAGCTCCCAGAAGCCCTGGAAACGACCCGACGCATAGCCGTCGGGTGTAAAACCGCGACCTTGACCATCAACGGTGCCGCCCGTGCGAGCCGCGTTGTAGCTGAGGTGATAGGTGACATACACCTTGCCATACCCTTCCATATCGCCTTCGGCACTCACCGAAGTGACGTCCTCTCCCAGTACCACCGAGGTCACATTCATGGGCGCATCTGGCTGTCGCTTCTCAAGCCCCAGATCACCGTGACCATCGGCCAACGCTAGCGGTGTGACAAACATCAAACAAACTAAAAACCATTTTTTCATCATCTTTTCCTTGCTCTTCTATGCTGTGTGAATTGAGCGGCGCTCCCTGCCCTGTCCTGTGCTCCCGTTCGCCACCATACCCAAGCACACCGAAAAAATCAGCGCGGGCGTATCACATAAAGCAGTCGGTATAGCCCGAGGGCTGAACGATCACCCGCAGTGCACGTATGATGAAGTGAAACTGGCTATTTACTGAGGTATGTAAGACCTCAACTCTCAGCGCAGAATGCAGTAACATCGAAAGATGTCTAGTTGGCCAACGTCAGGCGGAACTTTGTTGCCGCTCAGAGTAATTGTCCGAGTTGTTGAGGCATTACTGGCATTAGCCCTGCTAGTGAGCTGCACCCCGTCCTGGCAGCAGCC
>JAAEZV010000302.1 GCA_018222695.1 Gammaproteobacteria bacterium | reverse complement strand
ATTTCTCGTATCGTCAGGCAGACTACCGCGAGAATACACACTTTGAGGCGCAGCGTTCGGTCTACGACGCAGGGCGCTGAATGCAGGCTTGGGGCTTAGGCAGACTGGATAGCCTCAGCTGACATTGACTTGAAGCATGGCTTCCCCAACAGTGCTCGGCCGAACCACGCCATTCTGAAAGCACTGAATCGATGACTATCCAAGCGCTGTTACACCTTTTACTCCTCTCGCTACTGGCCACGCGGCTACAGGCAGCAGAGATCAGCATCGTTAAATCTGAAACAGTCGGCTTCTCTAGCGACCGGCTAGGCAAGGTCACCGAGTTTGTCGACCGCGAGATTGCTGACGGGAATTTAGTGGGCACCGTGACGCTGGTCGCGCGTCACGGACAGGTCGTTCACTTTGAGGCAGCCGGCCGCTACGGACTCGAGGATGATCGACCTATGGATACCGATGCGCTGTTCCGCATCTTTTCCATGACCAAACCGATCACGACCGTCGCGGCGATGATTCTCTATGAGGAAGGCGCCTTCCACCTCGGGGACCCCGTGTCGAAATACATACCCGAGCTGGCGAACATGCAACTCTTGATCGATGGAGAACCTGTGCCGCCCCAGAGTCAGATGACCATCGAGCAATTGATGACCCACACCGCGGGCCTCACCAACGGCTGGCACATTGAGCATCCGGTTGAGCGTTCCTACCGAGATGCCGCACTCCAGCAAAGCGCGAATCTCAATGTCTTTATCGAAAAGCTGGCGACCCTACCCCTGCGTTTTGAGCCCGGCACCCGATACCACTACAGCGTGGCAACTGACGTGCTGGGTGCGCTGGTGGAGCGCTTGAGCGGGCAAACCCTGGAACAGTTTTTTCAGACGCGCATTTTTGACCCGCTGGCCATGCACGACACGTTTTTCAATGTGCCCAATGACAAAACGCCGCGCATCGCGGGCGGTCATCTGTGGAACACCGAGCAGCAAGCGATGGGGCTCCTGCCTGCGGGGCTACTCCCGCCGCCATCAGGCGTGACGCTGTTCTCAGGGGGCGGCGGTTTAATCTCCACAGCGCACGACTACTGGCGTTTCTGCGAAATGGTCCGTCGGGGCGGGAGCCTGGATGGCGCGCGCATTCTCGGGCCCAAGACGGTTCAGGCCATGACCATGGCGCGTCTAACGTCTGAGGTACGCGATAACGGTGCCACCGAGTACCCGGCCTCGCATCTTTACCCTGGTCAGTCATTTGGTTTGGGTGCAGGCGTCATCACCGATCCCGCGCATGCAGGGGTGACCTCCTCAAAGGGCGAGTATTCCTGGGGCGGTATCGCCAACACCAAGTTCTGGATAGACCCCGAGGAAGATCTCGTTGTCGTCTTCATGGCGCAGGTACTGGGCACACCGCACAGCGACCGGCACCGCTTCGATCTCAAAGTGGCTACCTACCAGGCGCTCACGGAGCTTGGGAATTCAGACGGGGACTGATTGCAGCGCGGCGCGGCGCAGAAAGACCAAGGTGTAAATCGCGGCATAGATGCCCACCACCACCAAGCCCACCCACTCGATTTTGAACGGCGTGAACTGAAAGGCCATAACCAACGCAAACAGGATCACCCAGTTCACTGCCACGTAGCGTTTGGTGCCGACTGCGTCCACAGTCAGGCCAATATTTGTGGTGTAAAGCCGGATCAACGAGTCGAGTGAATTCACCACGAACAAAATACCCACACCCATCATGGCCCAGCTCATCAGCCCCGCGATCGAGATGTCGTTGGCGAAGTACCAATACAACACCGAGAACCAGAGGGCGATCGGGATAGACGGTACAACCAGTAGTAAGAGCAGTAATTGCCAGGCCGTGAAACCACTGACAAAGCGCGAGACGAACTGGCCGATCATGATGCTCCAGGCAAACCACCAGAACAGATAAAACGCATGGTAATCATTGATCGGAAACACAAAGCGCGGCAGTTGACCGAAGTAATCGCCCAGCTGGCCGACCGTGTCCGCGAAGCCCGACGCTCCCATCCCGGATGCCATGAAAGACCCTGCAATTAATGCAAAGAACAGCCCGCTCGAGGCCAGACTGAGCGCCTTCACAAAGCGGATCTGGGTACTGGAGATCACCGCGACCAGCACCGTTCCTGCCACTAAGCCATAACGCACGGCGTCGGGAATGCCCTCGATGTAACCGGGCAGGTAATGCAAAAACAGGTAGCCGGTGAAGGCGCAGGTGCCAATGATGGTGAGGTTATTGATCAGCTTGATCGCCGGAATCTCAAAGAGCTGCAATCGGGGCTCCACCACACAGAAGTAAAAGGTGGTGAGGAAATAAAAACCCCAGACCAAAAAGCCCCAGAAGCCGAACTCCAGTGCCAACGGATTGGCAAAGGCGTAGTCGGGCTCGCTGGCAAAAATCTCGAAGTCGACCATCGGGAACATCAACAGGCCCACATCGAGCCCCGAGGTAAACAACACCGCCAAAAACGTCAACAGCGGCATCGGGGCACTGCCCTCGATACGGGTATTGCGATAACGCAGCACCAATAACAGTGATGTCAGCGTGGTCAGCGCAATCGCCGCAGAAAGAATGGCGTTCATTTGCGGGCCATCATGCGGCGGGGCCTGCGGGCACCGATCTCACGGGCCCACCCTCGCGCTGCCGGTGCTGCCACTCGGACGCCTGCCAGACCGGCGCCTCCTCTCGCAGCGGGGCTTTACCGCGGATCAGATCAGACGCCCGTTCGGCCACCATAATGGTC
>JAAEZV010000301.1 GCA_018222695.1 Gammaproteobacteria bacterium | reverse complement strand
CTTTCCGCAGGGGTCGCCCTGCGAGAAGTTCTCGGGGTCATGCACGGATTTCAGCACGCCGTCGATGCCCCAGACCCAACCGTGATAGCGGCAATGAAAATCTCTCACCGAAGAGCTTTCTTCTACCAGGCGCAACGCACGATGTTGGCAAACGTTATAGAAAGCGCGAATGGAGCCGTCTTCCTGCTTGGCGCAGATCACCGACTGCCCCATGAAGTCGTGAACGACGAAGTCTCCCGGCTCCTCAAGCTCTACCAAGCGTCCGGCGACGTGCCAAATCTTGGTCCACATATGCTCCCTCTCTTTCTGCGCGAACGCCGGCGAGTGGTAGCGGTCGCCCGTGATCGGGTCGCCCCGAAGGAGCGAGGGGTCCCTACCGTCCATCGTATCCGGGTGGACGGGGATGTTTAAAACGGGAATCTCGAGCTGCGGCTTATTCATTGTTGGTCCTCTCGATACTCGCGGGTCTCGCAGCAGTGGACGGGACGCCGATAGACAATATACTCCGCTACATAAGACTTGCGAATAACGTTATTTCAACTCCTGACCAAAGGAATCCCTCATGCTGAACCGGCAGGTTGTTCTGAAAAGTCATCCCAATGGCGTCCCGTTGCCCGAAGACTTCGAGTTGGTCGAGGCAACAAGTGCTGAGCCCGGTGAGGGTCAAATGTTAGTGCGCAATCTGTTCTTTTCTCTCGAGGCGGCCATCCGCGGATGGCTGGATGGTAAAGCCAACTACTTTGAACCGATTCCCCTTGGCGGAGCGATTCGGGGGCCATCGGTCGCACGAGTGATCACCTCACGTCTCGATGGGTTCGAGGCCGGTGACCTCATCTTTGGTCTCCACCACTGGGAGGATTACTCCCTCAGCGATGCCAACACCATTCTGCTCTCCAAGCTTTCACCCGAGGAGGATATACCTCTCTCCTATTACTGCGGCGGCCTGGGCGGATCGGGGCATACGGCCTTCGTCGGACTGCACGAGATTGGCAACATCCAAGCTGGCGAAACCGTGCTGATCAGCGCGGCCGCCGGCGCCACAGGCTCTATGGCGACGCAAATCGCCAAGCTGCGGGGCTGCAAAGTTGTAGGCGTCGTGGGGGGCGAAAACAAAGCAGATCTGATCACCCAAAAACTAGGTGCTGATGCCGCTATAAATTACAAAACCTGTGGCGATCTCACGGCAGCTATCAATGAGGCCTGCCCCGAGGGAGTCGACGTGTACTTCGACAATGTTGGCGGCAAAACCCTCGATGCGTCATTGCAATGCATGAACACCTTTGGTCGAGTAATTGGCTGCGGCATGATCGGTGACTACAACGATCAGGATAATCCAACGCCGGTCTTCAATATGTGGAAGCTTGTTGAAAAAGAACTCACTCTGAAAGGCTTCCTGCTCTACACCTACATGGACAAAGTGCCAGCGGCCTCTGCGCAGCTACATGAGTGGGTTCGATCAGGCGAGATTCATATTCTCGAGAATATTACTGAGGGCTTACCCAACGCCGGCTGGGCATACAGCGAGATGATGCGTGGTGCAACGATCGGTAAAAATCTTGTGGCGATGGATCTGCAGGAGGGCGAACACCTGTAACGTCGCCGTCATTCTCCTCTCCAGAGAAGTCAATCTGAGATCAGAGGTTCCACAGTGCCCAGCAACTGGAGAAAGATACCGTCCGGATCCTCAAAAACAGCAATACCCATCGTCGACCGATCACCGTCACAGCAGCGCACGATAGGCGACACAAAGGGCACGCCAGCCGCGGTCAATTTCGCCACGTCCCCCTCAATATCTGAAGACGCATAGTTCACTCGCTGGATACCCGCATGATTAATCGGCAGGGGGTGCGGCGGCGTTGGGTCAAAGGGCGCTGTCCATTGGCTTAACATCAAGCGGGATCCGTCCGCAGCATGCGTCAACATGGCTTCTCGCAGGCTAAATGGCGAGTCGAATCCTCTCGCCCGAGCCTCCTCCGTGGAACTTGTCCTCAAAACTGCCGGCGTCGCTTCAAAGCCGAGTCGCTCATAAAAGGGCAGTGAACGCTCCAGATCGCTGACGTTGATGTGGAGGTGATCAATGTGGGTCACGTAGCTGCCGTTGGTGAGTGCATGCCCCCGCGTTCGGTTTTGGCGAAGCTCCACGAAGGTGCCCGACGGATCCCGCACCACTGCAAAGCGCTCGCCACTTGCGGCATTTGCCGGCGGCCCGAGCGGCTCAAAACCGGCGTCAGCCAGACGCTCCAGATCTGCCGGCAAATCGTCTGTGCCCAATACCACTTTCACAAAACCCAATGCGTTGAGCTTCGCGTAGGCAGGCGCGCTATTCATGGGCTCGTACCATTGAATCAAATCAATCATGCGCCCCGTGGGTTCATGCAGTCGCATGGGATCAATCGCCGCCTCACCGAGATAGATGATCTCGGCGTACATACGATAGGGCTTCTCCATTCCCATGGAATGCGCCATCTCCAGCGTGTTGGTCTCTGGAAAAGGCCCAATGGCCCTCGCGAAACCCAACTCCCGATAGAAAGCGCGCGAGGCCTGATATTGGTTGGTGTTGATATTGAGGTGGATACGGCCCGTCAGACTAAGGGCCTGAGTATCGTGGGCACTCACTGAAGTCTGAGGCGCCTCGGTAGCCGCCGCGTTCAGTGCCACTGAGCAAAAAAACAGAAATCCGAGTATGAGACGCGTCACAGAACCCTCCTAGCTGGCCTCAGCATACTGTAAGTACAGCGGGTGCGTCATTACCCAACAGGCAT
>JAAEZV010000300.1 GCA_018222695.1 Gammaproteobacteria bacterium | reverse complement strand
GTGATAACCCCTCCGCATCGATGCTCAATCCGTGACGCTTAAGAATATCGCCCATATTGGCGACCACCGTGACGGGGCGCCCCTGACGTTGGCAGGCGTCGACCACCTGCAGACAGAAGAAAAGACTTTTCTCCAACCGCGTGGCATCAACGACACACAGCACGTGCTCCATGTCTGGATCAGCGAGCGACGTGTCGAAATGCCTCACGGCGACGCGCTCCTCCTCCGAGATCGGTCTCAGGGAGTAGGTACCGGGAAAATCCACCAAGTCGAGTTCGGGCAGCTTCGCCAGACGCCCGATCGAGAGATCCACCGTGATACCGGGGTAATTTGCGACCCGCTGATTTAACCCAGTAAGTCTGTTGAACAGCGCAGTCTTGCCTGAGTTGGGTGTTCCCACCAGCAAAACACTAGGCATTAGGGGACGCTCCCACCGGCCGCACCAGCACCTGCTCCGCCAACTCCTGATCAAGGCAGTAAGTCGCGTTACTCACGCGAAAAACCCGGGGCGCACCAAATCCCGGCTGCTGCTGACAGGAAATCTCCTCCCCCGAGTGAAAACCAAACTCCTGCAATCGGCCGCGGTAGCGGTCGCTCAAGGTATCGGTGAATCCGATTAACTCAGCTGGCGTGTTGAGCGGCAAATCCCAGAGGGTGAGGGTGTCGATCGTTGCGGCCACAAAGGGCTCCCGCGCTAAAACGCGGATCATACGACCAATGAGAATGATTTTCAGTAAGTCTAGAGGTGTTCGACGGCGTCGATCTCGTAAGTCACGTCCCCACCCGGGGCATTCACGGTGACCTCATCGCCCTCCATTTTCCCGACCAATGCGCGGGCGATGGGAGAGTTCACCGAAATCAGATTGGCTTTGGCGTCTGCCTCATCCTCTCCCACGATCCGGTAGGTGACAGTGCGATCGTCATCAACGTTGATCAACGTCACCGTGACGCCAAACACCACCTTGCCCGAAGCCGGGATGGTCGTCACGTCGATGATCTGGGCGTGGGACAGCTTGTGCTCGAGCTCCTGAATCCGCCCCTCAGCAAAGCTCTGCTGCTCTCTGGCCGCATGGTATTCCGCGTTCTCTTTCAGATCACCGTGCTCACGCGCTTCGGCAATCGCCTGCGTGATCCGCGGGCGATCTACCTTCTTAAGGCGCTCAAGCTCCTCTCTAAGGGCCTGCTCGCCCTGCACTGTCATGGGAACGCGGTTCATACGGCGATGCTCTCATGCAAATCCTGAAGGCGCCGCACGGTGATGTCTGTCTCCTGCTCCAGCGCCATGCACACCGCCTCGGCAGCAGCCAATGTCGTGGTGTAAAACACGCTGTGCTGCTCGGCGCTGGCACGGATCGAAGCCGAATCCATGATGGCACGGCGACCCTCTGTCGTATTGATAATCATGGCGGCTTCATCGTTCTTGATCAAATCAACGATGTGCGGGCGACCCTCGGCCACCTTGTTCACCGTGCGGACTGCCAGCCCCGCTGCTTCCAACGCGCTGGCGGTGCCACCGGTGGCCGCCAGCGTGAAGCCCTGGGCGACCAGTCTTTTTGCCACCTCCACCGCTGCCGGCTTGTCGACGTCACGCACACTGATCAGACACAAGCCGGAGGTGGGCGGGTCATCGCCGGCACCCAGTTGCGCCCTGGCAAACGCCGCGGCAAAGGTCTCTCCGGTCCCCATGACCTCACCCGTGGATTTCATCTCAGGACCCAGAATTGGGTCTGTGCCCGGGAACTTGTTAAAGGGCAGCACCGCCTCTTTCACACTGTAATAGGGCGGGACGATTTCTTTCGTCACACCCTGGCTCTCGAGGCTTTGGCCCGCCATGCATCGTGCCGCGACCTTGGCCAGTGATACACCGACCGCCTTGGAAACAAAGGGCACGGTTCGCGAGGCACGCGGATTGACCTCGATCACATAGATCTCGTCGTCCTGCCACGCCAACTGAACATTCATCAATCCGCAAACGCCGAGTTCCAGCGCCATCTGACGCACCACATCGCGCATGGATTCCTGCACATCGGCAGGCAAGCTATAAGGAGGTAATGAACAGGCAGAATCGCCTGAGTGCACGCCGGCCTGCTCGATGTGCTGCATGATGGCGCCAATGACGACCTGTTCGCCGTCACTCACGGCATCGATGTCTACCTCAATCGCCGCACTGAGGAAACTGTCCAGCAGCACGGGAGAATCCTCGGACACCCGGACGGCATCGTTCATGTAGCGCAACAGATCCTCTTCGCGATACACAATTTCCATGGCTCGGCCACCGAGCACATAAGATGGACGAACCACTAGTGGATAACCAATCTCTGCCGCCGCCGCGACAGCCGCCTCGACACTGCGTACCGTCGTATTCGCCGGCTGGCGGAGCGACAACGCCTGAATCATCTGCTGAAAACGCTCCCGGTCCTCCGCGCGATCAATTTGATCAGGCGTGGTACCGATGATGGGCACACCCGCCGCCTCGAGCGCGCGAGCCAGTTTGAGCGGCGTCTGACCACCAAACTGAACAATCACCCCGGTGGGCTGCTCGAGTTCAACAATCTCGAGCACATCTTCTAGGGTGACAGGCTCAAAATACAATCGGTCTGAGGTGTCGTAGTCGGTCGACACAGTCTCGGGATTACAGTTCACCATGATGGTCTCGTAACCATCCTCACGCATTGCCAACACCGCATGAACGCAGCAGTAGTCGAACTCAATCCCCTGGCCGATGCGATTAGGGCCGCCACCGAGCACCAGAATTTTCTTCCTATCGCTGGGTGCTGCCTCACA
>JAAEZV010000299.1 GCA_018222695.1 Gammaproteobacteria bacterium | reverse complement strand
CTAGTTCTGAACCCAAACAGCGGCCGCGATTTGTGGCGGGCGCGATCTGCCCCAGCTGCCAAGAGATGGATCGCATGGTGATCGACGGCGCTGCCGACGAGCGGCGATGCATCGCTTGCGGCTTTGTCGAGGCGCGACCCGATGCCGGTACCAGTATGCCGGCAACCCGCGTCACCCGAGCGGCCGCCCGGCGCGTCGAGACCGAGGCAGAGGCGGTACGTTTACTGGACGAGTAAGCTCACCCTGACCACCAGCTCACATAACCTTAATTTATGTGAGGAATTAATAAAAAACATTGGCATTCATAATGCCGCCCGCGGACCATACGCAGCGCTGGCGGATGGTGCATTTTTGTCCATGTATTTTTCAGCAACTTCGCTATAATCCCGGCGCTTTTCGGCCCCCTCAGTGGCTTGGGGTCCTACGCCACAAAAACAGACGGAGTACGCACGCGATGGGGAGAGTGTTCTCAGGAGCGGTCTTGGCATTTTTGGCGCCGCTGGCGGCGGCCCAGAACCAGGTGAATATGTCACCCGGAGTGACTGAGATCGGCGCAGATATTTTCGAGCTCCACATGCTGATCATGTGGATCTGCGTGGTGATCGGCGTCGCGGTGTTCGCCGTGATGTTTTACTCCATCTATGCCCACCGCAAATCAAAGGGGCACCAGGCATCGCAATTTCACGAGAGCACAAAGGTCGAAGTCGCATGGACCGTCGTGCCTTTCCTTATCTTGATCGCCATGGCAGTGCCGGCCACATCGACCTTGCTCGAGGTTTACGACAACGACGAGGCCGAGCTGGACATTCTGATTACCGGGTATCAGTGGAAGTGGAAGTACGAGTACCTCGAGGAATCCGGTGAGCCAGTGGCGTTTTTCTCTAATCTGGCGACGTCCCAGGAAGAGATCTACAACACCGACAAAAAGGGAGATAACTACCTCCTTGAAGTCGACGAACCGCTGGTGATCCCGACCAATACCAAGGTGCGGTTTCTGATCACTGCCAACGATGTCATTCACTCCTGGTGGGTGCCGGAAATCGCGGTGAAGCGCGATGCGATCCCGGGCTTTATTAATGAAGCCTGGACACGGGTACCGGAAGAGGGCATCTATCGCGGTCAGTGCACGGAGTTATGCGGCGCCTACCACGGCTTTATGCCCGTCGAGGTGCATGCCGTATCGAGAGAAGAATTTGACGCCTGGATGGCTGCCAAGCGCGGTGCGGCTGCGGCGCAGACCCAGCTGGCCATGCAAACCCTGTCGGTAGACGATCTGATGGACCAGGGTAAGACGGTTTACGACAGCGCCTGTCTGGCCTGTCATGGGGCGCAGGGTCAGGGCGGTATCGGTAACGCCATTGCCGGTAGTGCTGTCGTAATGGGCGACCTCTCCAATCACATGGCAGTGGTCGCCAAAGGCGTTTCGGGGACAGCGATGCAGGCCTTTGGTGGCCAGCTTAACGATGTCGAAATGGCCGCGGTGCTGACCTACCAGCGCAACGCATTCGGTAACAACACGGGCGACGTCGTCCAGCCCGGTGATGTCACCGGCATGAAGAACGGTTAAGGGGAAAAGACGATGGGTGATCATCATCACGGACCGGCTCAGGGCATTTCGCGCTGGCTGTTTACCACTAACCACAAAGACATCGGCACGATGTATCTGTGGTTCTCCTTCGCCATGTTTTTGCTCGGCGGCTTCTTCGCGATGGTCATTCGCGCGGAGTTGTTCCAGCCCGGCATGCAGCTGGTCGAGCCCGGCTTCTTTAACCAGATGACCACATTGCACGGTCTGGTGATGGTGTTCGGCGCCATCATGCCGTCCTTTGTCGGGCTGGCTAACTGGCTGATTCCCATGATGATCGGCGCGCCGGACATGGCGCTGCCCCGCATGAACAATTGGAGCTTCTGGATTTTGCCCCCGGCTTTCCTGATGCTGGCCTCCACGCTCTTTATGGAAGGCGGTGCGCCGGCGTTCGGCTGGACCTTCTACGCGCCGCTATCGACCACCTACGCTGCGCCCTCGGTCACCTTCTTCATTTTTGCGATCCATATTCTCGGCGTGTCTTCCATTATGGGCTCGATCAACATCATCGCTACGGTGATGAACATGCGCGCGCCCGGTATGACCTATATGAAGATGCCGCTGTTCGTGTGGACCTGGTTGATCACCGCTTTCCTGCTGGTTGCCGTGATGCCAGTGTTGGCTGGCGCCGTCACCATGATGTTGATGGATATCCACTTTGGGACCAGCTTCTTTAGCGCTGCTGGCGGCGGTGACCCCGTATTGTTCCAGCACATTTTCTGGTTCTTCGGTCACCCCGAGGTCTACATCATTATCCTGCCGGCTTTTGGCGTGGTATCGCAGATCATTCCTGCTTTCTCCAGAAAGCCGCTGTTTGGCTACGCCTCTATGGTCTATGCCACGGCGTCCATTGCGTTCCTGTCGTTCATCGTCTGGGCTCACCACATGTACACAGTGGGCATGCCAATCGCGGGTGAACTGTTCTTTATGTACGCCACCATGCTGATTGCGGTGCCTACGGGCGTGAAGGTCTTCAACTGGATCTCGACGATGTGGCGCGGTGCGTTGAGCTTTGAGACGCCCATGCTGTTTTGCATCGGCTTTCTCATTCTGTTCACCTTGGGTGGCTTTACCGGCTTGATGCTGTCGATTGCGCCGGCTGACTTCCAGTACCACGACACCTATTTTGTGGTGGCCCACTTCCACTACGTGATGGTGGCGGGTGCGGTGTTCTCCATGACCGCAGCGGTTTACTACTGGCTGCCCAAGTGGTGTGGCCGTATGTACA
>JAAEZV010000298.1 GCA_018222695.1 Gammaproteobacteria bacterium | reverse complement strand
AGAATATGCATTGTCCTATAGTGACCTCGTGACCTGATCAACCGACGGCCGCTGATTGGGCGGCTTAACCACTTGAACGTGAAGCGACGATGGCCCCCTCCAGCGCTGGCGAGGCCTTGCCAAGTGTGTATACTACGCGCCCCGGCGAGGCACTGCCTTGTTGGCTTTGCGCGGAATTAGCTCAGCTGGATAGAGCGTCGGTCTACGAAACCGAAGGTCGCAGGTTCGACTCCTGCATTCCGCGCCATTACAAAGCCCGCCTCTAGCGCGTTACCGCCTCCAGAATTTCGATCTCCGGCGCAGCAGCCACCATGCCGGCCAACTGCTTGTTAGCCGCTAGAAAATATTCGGTCTTGCCATGGGCGTCGAGGGCCTCTGGGCTGTCGTACTGCTCCATTACTTTGTACACCTGAGGATCGCTGCCGCTTTTATGTAGCGCGTAGAACACGTTGCCGGGCTCGTTGGCCCTTACCTTTTCAGTGAGATCCAGAAAAGCACTCTCGAACTCTTCATTTTTACCTTCCAAAATGGTGATCGTCGCCAGCAAGCCAATAGCCATAATTTTTGTCCTATTCGTGAGTGGATTGTGAATCGCGGCGCGCAGTGTATCCGAGGACAAGGCAACTTACGGCGGCCTCGCGCAAATAACTGCCATACACGCCATAACTCCACCTCTACTTCCCCGAGGAACTTCGGCCTTCAAACAAGCCACCGTCGTCGTGTCCGGATACACTCGTCTGTCATTACACCAACCCGATCACAGGAGTAACGCATGAGAGCGAGCGCCGAACTGGTGCCAATGGGCACTATCACCGCACAGCTGGGACAACGTATTGAAGTGGGCGACGGGCCCAAAGGCACCCGACTCCTGGTAGACGTCACCAGCGTTGAAGTGGAGAGCGATCGATTGCGTGCCAGTCTGGCGGCGACCGACGCCGCGGATTGGCTGACGGTCGGCAGTGATGACTCCGTTGGCTGTGTGGATGTGCGCTTGACCCTAAAAACCGATGACGGCGCCTACATCTACGTCGAGTATGGCGGCCGGGCCGATATGGCTAGTGGCTTGATCGTCACCGCGCCCACTTTTCAAACTGGCGACGAGCGATACGCCTGGCTCAACCGGATTCAAGCCGTGGGTGCCGGCGCACTCGGTGAGGATGGCGTGCTGACCTACTCTCTGTATGAGGTCGTGCTGAGCGCCGCCTGAAACGAAAAGGCCCCGTCAAAGCCGCCGGTGAGGCGCTTTTTTGGGGCCGTTACAGACTTTTGGTCTGACGAAATGTACGGCCACTGACCGTAGCGGATCACTGCCAGTCTCTCTGCGCGGGAGCTCTGCCATTCGCCGCTTCCTCAACACGCATTTTCTGCTGGCGTGAGCGAGATTTTTGAGGTATCTCTACTCCTGTTTTTCGGCTCGGGGATCGCTAGTACCGGGCTAGCGCTGGCCGGCTTTAGGGGGGGACCTGACAATGGCGAGACGTGCGGGAGGCAGACAGGCGCGACATGCTCAACGGAGCGCGCCGCTAGAAGAAGCCATGAAGCCTGTGCGGCCCGGTGAACGCGGCGGCCGCTACCATCCTTTTACGGATCAGGACCTCGAAGCCATCGTCGAGAACATCTACCGTATTCTCGAAGAAGTCGGCTTCAAAGACGCCACACCACACTGCATTGAAACCTGTGAAGCCGTCGGCGCAGTGCTGGGTGACGACGGTCGCTTACGCATGCCCCGAGCTGTGGTCGATGCCGCGCTCAAGCAAGCCAAACGTAACCTCACGCTGCACGCACAGGACCCGGAGTTTGATCTGGATCTGTCTGGCTCGCGCGTGCACTTTGCCACGGCGGGTGCCGCCGTAATGATCGCCGACTCAATGAAGAACGAGTACCGCGACTCCACCACCCGGGACCTCTACGACCTGGCACGCATCGCCGACAACTGCGAACACATCCACATGTTCCAACGCATGTGCGTGCTGCGCGATCTGGACAACACCTACGAGATGGACCTCAACACCACCTACTGTTGCGTAGCCGGCACGCGCAAGCACGTGGGCGCAAGCTGGAGTAACTGCGACCATCTGGGTAAAGCGCTGGAGATGCTGCACATCATCGCCGGTGGCGAGGCCGCGTGGCGGGCGCGCCCGTTTGTCAGCCAGTCAAACTGCTTTGTCGTGCCGCCCATGAAGTTCGCGCAGGAGGCACTGGAGTGCCTGCGGGTCGCGGTGGAGGGCGGCATGCCCGTGCTGCTCCTGTCAGCGGGGCAAGCTGGCGCCACCACACCAGCAACGCTGGCCGGCGCTGTCAGTCAGGCTTGGGCGGAGTGCATTGGCGGACTGGTGTATGTGAACGCCATCGAGCCCGGCGCACCTGCCATCATCGGCGCCTGGCCCTTCGTCTCAGATCTTCGTACTGGCGCTATGAGCGGCGGGTCGCCAGAGCAAGGACTCATCTCCAGCGGCTGTGCTCAGCTGGGCCTCTATTTTGATTTGCCGTTTGGCACCGCCTGCGGCATGACCGATGCCAACATGCCCGATTTTCAGGCGGGTGCAGAGCGGGCTCACACGCTGATGCCACCAGCCTTGGCGGGCGCCAACCTCATCTACGAGGCGGCCGGGATGTACTCGAGCCTGCTCGGCGTTTGTCCCGAGAGCCTGATACTCGATAACGATGTGTTGGGGGCAACGCTGCGAGCGGTGCGGGGTATCGAGGTGAACGAGAAAACGCTGGGCTTTGATGACCTCGCCCAGGTCTGTCTCGGAGATAAAGGACACTATCTTGGTTCAGACCACACGTTGGCAGTGATGCAGAGCGAGTAC
>JAAEZV010000297.1 GCA_018222695.1 Gammaproteobacteria bacterium | reverse complement strand
TATGTCCTGGGTTCGGGTCAGGATGGGCCCATCACTAGCGCCGCGCCCGGCGTCAGCAGCTTGGCCTGAGTCAGCCCCTTGGTGATCATGATGCTCATGCATGTCGTGTGTCGCATGGTCCTCGTGGTCGTGCTCCTGCGCGGTGGCAAAAAGGCAGAGGCAAAGGGTTGTGGTCATGACGATAGTTTTTAAGAGTAAGTTCATCGCAACGCTCCTTCTCAAAAGCGGTAGGTGAAATTAAACAGCGGTTGATTGACGGTGAGGTTGTAGCCGGCTTCCACCAGCAGTGGTCCCTTGAAAAAGCGCACTAAGGGGGTCGCGGTCACCGAGTCCGGGTCGGAGGGGCGATGATCAATTTCCAGCATCAGCCAAGTGTGAAGGTCACCACTGGCACCCACATACGGCGCAAAACCGGTGCGGAATGCCTGCATGAACTGGCTGGCATAGTCGCCGGCCTCCAGATAGCGGTTCCGATAACCGACGAAAAGTGAGCGCGTCTCCCAGTCGGCCATCACGCCCCCGTAGATCGCCATCTGATCAGATCCCGGGTTGTCATTGATCCCGGAGGCAATCCCAAGACCTCCGTGGAAGTACAAATTGCCCTGATAATCCGCGCCAAACCACCGTTTAGCCAAAAAGGTGGGATGAGCGCTATGGATGGCAAAATCTGAGTCGCGATTAATCTCTGTTTTAAGACCTAGTGACAGGCTCGGCGCCGGGGTGTAGTGCACAAGGGCCGAGCTCGATTGTCGATCCGACTCCTCTATCACGGTCCAGCCGCCCACATAGGAGACTGGACGACCTACTGCTGCCATGGTCGCCATACAGCCCAAGGTCAACATGAGAGCTGACCGCACGGCTATCACTTTTTCTTTCCTGTGAGGATGGAGACCAGTTCGGTCACCTTTTCCCTGCGCTCACCTGTCTCGCCGGCTTCTAGGGCGTGTTGCACGCAGGTATCGACATGGTCATCGATAATCAATGTCTCAAGGCTGCTCAGAGCAGAGCGCGCGGCCTGGACCTGCCTCACCACGTCGATGCAGTATCGATCCTCGGTCACCATCTTGCGCACCGCCCTGATTTGGCCCTCTATGCGAGCCAGTCGAGCATCCGCCTTTCGCTGTGTTTCGTCTCTCATTCATCCTGTCCCTGATCGGCCGTGCAAATACCCAGTGGGGGTATTAAGCATCGAGCTCAGTATACCCCCCGAGGGTATATAGACAAATGGCTTTCGGCTGATTTCACGTTCTATGTCCCCACTTACTGTCATCTTTGGCCCTGCACTTGCTGATCTGAGCACAGAAGTGATAGAGCCGATAGCTAATCCCCGAGGTGTTTTGGCGCGTATAGCGTGCTGAATCGAGGAGTTTTGCTATGAAAGGGCATCCCGTTGCGTATTCGCGAAGCGTGATCACCGAGCTGATGGTGCCGAGTTACACCAACTTTGGTGGCAAGGTGCACGGCGGCACGTTGATGTCGTTGATGGATAAGTTGGCTTATGTCTGCGCCAGCAAGCACGCCGGTAACTACTGCGTTACGGTTTCAGTCGATAACGTTCAGTTTCTCCGACCGGTGGAGGTGGGCGAAGTGGTATCGCTGATGGGGTCGATCAATTACGTCGGTAAAAAATCGCTCGTCGTGGGAATCAAGGTGGTCGCCGAGAATTTGCAGGAGGGGGTCAGTAAGCACACGAATACCTGCTACTTCACCATGGTGGCAAAGGATGCAGACGGTTCCACGGCTGAAGTGCCGCCACTGATCCTTGAAAGCGAGGAGGATGTCCGCCGCTTCTGTAGCGCACTACAGCGGCGCCGAATCCGGGAGGAGGGTGTGGCGTTTATGACCGATTACAAGTCATCGTTCACTGATCACTATGCCGTTGCCGATCTTCTGGCAGATGAGCGGTGTGTCTTGTCGATCAGCGATCCCTGAGTCTCATGAGTGCGCGTCTGTGCTTTGTGCAGGCAACTCTGGCCCCGCCGTCAAGCGCGTCAGGCCGAGCACCATCACTGCGCTCAGCGTGGCAAGTAGCGCCATTCCGATGAAGGCGGCAGTGTAGTCGCCCTGCGACTCCCTTATCCCTGCAATTGTCTGCGTGCCGAGTGCGCCACAAAGAGTGTCGATCAAGACAACCGTGGCCAAAATGCGGCCATACAGTGGTCCGCTGTAATGCGCTGCGATCAAAATCTGGATGCAGGTAAAAGCACCGCTGAACCCCAGCCCCGCTAGCATTGCGTAACCGTAAAGTAATGCAGTTGCGCCCGGCGTCATCTGACTGAGCGCAACCAGTGAGATCGCCAGCATGAGTATTGCCGTCGCCATGACTCGATGTAGATCGAAACGGTCAGACAGCAGTCCGAAGCAGAATTTACCTACCACCGAGCAACCAAAAAAAAGACTAAAGACAGAAGGCAGAGAGGATCTTGCCAGGCCGACGTCTCTGGCCAGGTGAATAGACTGGTGTTGGGTCAGCGCGATGATAATGAACCATAGGCTGCCGGTGGCAAAGACAATCGCAGCGAAGCGGCGCGTCAAGAGGAGTGGGATGACGCGTCCCTCTTGACCCTTTGAGGTGCCCGGAGCTGGTGAGGGGGGCATCACGCGTCTTCCATCGCGCAGCAACAACCAGACGCTGCCCAGCATCAGTGAGCCAACGCCAACGCCTGTCAGGAGCACGGTGTGTCGCCAACCGAATTGCTCGATGCCCGACCCTACCGCGAGGGGAAACAAAGCGCCGCCGAGACTCGATGCCATCAACAGGATGCCCGTGGCGCGACCGCGTCCGGAGTCAAACCAACCTGTCAGCATTACCATGTTGGAGACTAGG
>JAAEZV010000296.1 GCA_018222695.1 Gammaproteobacteria bacterium | reverse complement strand
CTCGATCCCAGATCACCTGTACCGGGCGTCCAAGTTGTGTAGAGAGGATTGCCGCTTGAAAAGTCGCGCCAAAATCGAGCCCCTTGCGACCAAATCCGCCACCAAGATAGGTATTGAACATCTGAATGTCTGCCACCGGCCGCCCCAAGTGCGCCGCCACCTGCTCAGCGCTACGCTTGGGTGACTGGGTGGGTGCATAGACCACAACGCGATCGGCCTCTACTGACACCGTTGCAGTCATTGGCTCCATGCAGGCGTGTGCCAAGAACGGTTGGTGATAGCGCGCCTCGACCCAGCCCGCCGCCTCACCACTGAACGCTTGCTCACTGGCCATCGCCACCGTGCCGCGCCCATCAGTGAGCGCCGCCTCTAACTCCGTCGCAATCGCGGTATTGCCTGACCCAGCGAAATCCCCTTCTTGATGCGTGATAGACAGCGTTTTCAACACCGCGTTGGCTCGCCACCACGTGGTAGCCACCACCGCGACGGCATCGTTGAGTTTCGTGACACTCAGGACATCAGGGTGTTTAGGGGGCGTGCGATCCAAAGCGACACTGCCGCCAGGATCCGGTGCCATCCGGACCGCCGCATAGACCATGTTCGGCAGCCGCACGTCGGCGCCAAATTGGGCAGCACCAGTCACCTTGGCCTCACCGTCCTTGCGTATCTGGGTTTTACCCAGCACTCGCCATTCAGCGGGTGTTCGAAGATAAGGTGATGTCGGCAAAGGCAGCGCCGCGGCCGCCTGGCACAGCTCGCCATAGGTGGCCGTTTTGCCGCTCACCGGATCTGCGATACGTCCCTCTGTCGCGAGTAGCCGCGAGACAGGAACTTGCCACTGCTGAGCGGCGGCCTCGGTCAGCGCCATGCGCGCGGCCGCCCCGAGCTGTCTCAGCGGTTCGTACCAGATCCTGACCGCTCGACTGTTGCCCGCGGCCTGGCCCCTGACATTGTAAAAATCAGGATGGTGGGGCGCGATCTCGACCTCGACCCGGGACCAATCGACCTCCAGTTCCTCGGCAACCAACGCCGCTAGAGAGGTGATCACGTTCTGCCCCATTTCCGCGACCGGGGGCACGAGTACGATGCGATTGTCGGGTGTGATGCGGAGAATTTCTGAAAATCGAGCGTGCTCAGGCGCGCCCTCGTCGATGGATGCAGGAGCTGGCTCTGCCAGCAGTGGCTGCCCACGCAGGCCCAGCCCGAGCCCCACCGCCCCGGCCAGCGTTTTTTGCAGCACCCATCGTCTACCTACCGGTTGCAATGCCTCGCTCTCCTGTCATTTGCTTCTTGCTTGGCCAACTCACGACTACTGATGATCACCGATACTGCCAGACCTCAACGATTTTAGATGTCACCCTCTCGTTACTCATCGATGGGGCTGCCGGTACAGCGAGGAGATCTTCCCGGGGGTCGATCAATCCAACAGGCTCCTCGCCACCCGAAACCCAAAGATATCACTGCGCGTCTGTTCGGGGTCGCGCCCACGAAATGTGACGCGCTGGCGCTCCAGACGGCTGCGCCAACTGCCGCCGCGTACCGCGCGGTGTGTGCACTCCCCGGTGCGCAGCGTCATCGCTGAACCATCTGTCGGTTGATCCATATAGGGCAACACCGAGCAATCAGCGACCCACTCCCACACATTACCGACCATATCGTGAACACCAAAGGCATTGGCCCGATACTGCCCAACAGGCGCGCGGGTCGCCGCGCGGTCGTCGCATGTCACTGCCGCATCAGGAACACGGCTCACCGGATGATCCTGCAAAATGTCCATCGCCGACGCATCGAGGACATTGGCGTGCAGACAGATGCCTTGTGTCGTCGCCCCCCAGGGCCATGCACCGATAGATCCTGCCCGTGCGGCGTACTCCCACTCCGCCTCAGTCAGTAAGCGATAGGGCTTGCCCGTTCTCCTCGAAAGCCACGCCACATAGGTCTCGGCATCGCGCCAACTCACACAGACAACGGGCAATGCCGCATTGGGTGCGGCCTGCTCAGCGTCTATGCGGTGGCTGCGCTCTGCATGCTCTTGGGCTGACAAGTCACAGTCAGATGCAATGGGATGTCCTGTGTCGGCCGAAAAGTTTTCGAACTCCGCTTCACTGAGCTCAAACCTAGCCACCGCGAAGGGCCGCTCTATCCGGATGCGACGGACCGGGCCATGGGGACGCAGGCTACCGTCCCGCATCAGAGACGTTCGCTCTTCTCCCATGTCGAATTCACCCTGTGGCACCACCACCATTAACGGGCAATCCGGACAATCCCGAAAGCTGTCTCCCGGTTTCAGAGCAGTATCAGTGGGTGATGCGGAGAGCGTCGATGTCAGTAGGCATGCGAAGGACAGCAATGCCAGCTGCACTGGGAAGCAGACCCAACTGATGCCACCCCAAAACGACTGTGCGTGCACTGAGAGATGAACCTAGGCGGCAGGACGCCAACTACCGTGGAAACCGAACGGCACGCGGTGATCAAGTCGCACCGTGGCGACCGGTCCGTCGGCCACTGCCAGAGCGTCCAGTACCATCAGCGACGAGGTATGCCGCGCCGGCTCATAGACGGTTGCTAAGAGCCACCCAGCACCCTCATCTGCTTGCTTGGAACGCTCAACAAACACTGGCTCTGACACCCCACTCCCGAATCCGGCATCCCAGACTTGTTGCTGACCGGAATCCAGATCGATATGAGTAACCTCGTGGAAGAGTCCACCGTCGCCCCGCTGCCTTTGCGATGCGGTCGCCAGAAATCCATGACGGTGACGATCCATGGCGAATCGATCATCGATCCTGGGGAATTCTGCGGCCACGTCCACGAGTGGATCACGATCAAT
>JAAEZV010000295.1 GCA_018222695.1 Gammaproteobacteria bacterium | reverse complement strand
CATCAAAGTATTGAACGAGCACGGCGGTGTAAACCACATCGGTCATCGTTGTCGCTTTTTGCTACCTGGCGACTGATTCGGCACCAATCGTCAGTAACTTCGTGAATCGTGCGATTTTGGCGGGAGGAATCCCATCTCTGTCGCCCGAGGACATTTCAAAACACAGGACGTATTAATGGCGGCTTCGCCAGGACCTGAATCGATGACCAATCGATTATGAGGATGGGAGAGAGTCCCGCTAGAGCCTTATAAGAGGAAGAATCGTAAGGTTTTTTTGGGACTGATTTTTGATTTGAAGCCGTCCGAGCCTATACCGAACCGCCGCGCCCTATGAGTTCGCGTCAAGCCGTATAACCTCAAGAGCGATAAGTCATTTCTCAAGCGAAAACCGAACTCGCACCGATAGTTTGCCGCAGGCGCTTCTTAGCGCATAGTATTTATCGTGCTTTTTTAATAGCGAGGCGATTAGTGACAACACCAAAAATAGCCATTTACGGAACGGGACAGTATGCACTGGAGGCCGTACGTATTATTGCCGAGAAAGGCTGGGAGATCGTTGCGGCCTATAACCGCGCCGGTGCCAAGGTAGGGCGAGATCTCGGCGAACTCGCGGAACTTTCTGCGCCAATGGGTATCGTGATAGAGGACTGCGAGACCGCGGATTACTCTGCTAGCGGCGCCAACATCGCGATCCACTCGGTAAATGATCGCCTGGAGTACAATTGGCCCGCATATGAGCGTCTGATCGGCGCCGGTATTAATATCATCTGCCATGGCGGCGAAAGTTATTTCCCGTGGGGCTCACGTCCCGATTTGGCTGAGAAGCTCGATCCCATGTTGAAGTCAGCAGGTGTATCCTTTACTGGTGTAGGAATCTGGGATTACTCGCGAATATGGTCCGGTCTGATCGCCGCAGGATCGGCTAGCAAGCTCGACGGGTTGGTACACCGAACCCTGACCAATGGCGATGCCGCCGGACTGGACATATTCCGTTTCATTGGCGGAGGCTTGACTCAGAAGGAATTCGAAGAAAGAACCCAGGGTACGATGTCGGGTTTATATCGCACCGTACCACACCAGGTGCTATGGGCACTGGGACTAGATGTAACGGCTGTCGAGGAGGAACTCGAACCCGTGTTACACGACGAGCCGGTCTACAGCAGCTCACTGGACGCTTATATTGAGCCGGGCACATGCCTAGGCTCTCGAGTGACGACGCGGGTGACCACCCGTGAAGGCATCACCGCACTGTCGATCAACGAACTGCGCTCCCTGCGCCCCGGTGAGACCGAACATACGATCTGGGAGGTCCGGGGCAAGCCGGCAACTGAGATCAGGGTGGAACGCAAGGATTCACTGCACAGCTCGTCAGCCTGCATGGTCAATCGAATACCTGATGTGCTTGCTGCGGAGCCGGGCATACAAGTCATCTCGAAGCTGGGGCCGCCGCGTCCACAGCGCCTGGGATCATCCGCCAATGCCTAATATGCCGCAAACACCGCAGCAGATGATGGATACGGCCCGCAGGGAAGCGGGCGTTGATATCGATGATTCAGCTATTCTGCCGGCGGTGAGCCGGCTGGTGGACTCTATTAATATCGATGGACAACCTCGCGAGGAGGGGGCCGTTATGTTGCAGTCCCGTATCACGCGCGTACTCAAGAACCGCTTGCGCATGGCGCGCGATTTTGCCGCTTACCCTGAAATCCATGAGCAGAAAATCGATCGCCCGATTTTCATTTGTGGCATGGCCCGCACCGGATCAACCAAGACCCAGAAATTGTTGGCAGCCTCCGGGGACTTTAACTTCCTGACTTTTTGGAAGGCATTTAATCCCTCGTTAATCAGCGGTGATCGCTCCGAGTCTCCCCAAGGGCGGATCGACGATGCCGATGAATATTTGCAGTGGTACGATGAGAGGTCTCCCGAAACTAGGGCCGGTCACATTTTCGAGACCCATGGGACTGAGGAAGAAAGTGGCATTCTTGAGCTCAGCATGATCAGCCCGGTCTGGTTTGGATGGTCTCGGATGGACAGCTATCTTGCGTGGCTCCCCACTGTGGGCATGAAGGACCAATTCGATGTTCTTGTCCGAACACTCAAATATCTGCAGTGGCAAGGGCTCGCCGAGACAGGCAAGCGCTGGCTACTGAAAAGCCCACTTTACAGCGGGTTAGAGCCATTATTGCTAGATGCGTTTCCAGATGCATGCTTGCTCATGACCCATCGTACCCCGATGGATACGATCCCCTCCGGTCTGCGGCTACTGGAGTGTTTCTATAAGCCCTTTACAGACCGCCAGGCTAATCCTGAGGCCTATGTTGAAGGCGTCAAGATGGCTACAGATGCTCATATGGAGTGGCGCGCGACTCAGCCAAACGACCGCTTTTTAGATGTGCCGTTTTCACAGTTGGTTGGCCCCCCCGAACATACGCTGAGGTCTATTTATGCGTACGCCGATGAGCCACTAAGTGATGCATCTCTTAAGCGCATGAATGACTGGGCCTCTGGGGACATGGGTAATCCGCAAAAAAAATACGGCAAGCACCAATACTCGCTGGACCAGTTTGGGCTGACTCAGGAGCGCATCGCTACTGATTTTTCTAATTACATCGCTTTTATTGACGAACTCGAGAAAACCCGGGCTAACCTGCAGGTTCGTTAAGTAAAGGCCGCATTATTGACCTATTAACGGCCTAGTATTTCTGGACGCTGATTTACTCTCGATACCCCATTCGGAATTCTCTGTCTGATTAGCTATGAAAATGGTGGGCCCACCAGGACTTGAATCGATGACCAATCGATTATGAGGATCCTGGAGAGCCCGCTCCGAT
>JAAEZV010000005.1 GCA_018222695.1 Gammaproteobacteria bacterium | reverse complement strand
CGTCGAGGGCATGTATGCCTTCGCACTGCAGGATATACAGCAGGGCGAAGTGTTGCTCGCGCGGGACCCCCTCGGCATGAAGCCGCTTTACTGGACTGAATCTGCAGATGGTGTGCGCTTCGCCTCAGAATTGAAGGCCCTGCTGGCGCTGTTGCCTTCAACCCCAGGTCTTAATCCGCTCGCCCTACGCCAATACATCGAGGCGCAACACCCACTCTCTGACAACACGCCATTTGAAGGGATCAAGCGCGTCTTGGCAGGCGAGGCCGTAATGATTCGTCATGGCCGTTGTGTAGAGCAATGGCGCCACTGGCGAGTGGAGCAGGTCGAGGGGGTGAGTGAGTCAGACCCGGTCTCCGCGCTCGATGACTTAATGGAGACGGTCTTCACCCAGCACCAGAGGTCCGACGTGCCCATCGGATTGTTTTTATCCGGTGGCGTTGACTCAACGATCCTGCTGGGTTTGATGCGTCGTTTCGGCATGCAGGACATCCATACTTTTTCACTGGGTTTCCCCGACTCATCGGTGGGTGATGAACTGGACGTCGCAACGAGTTTGGCCACCCATTTCGGTACCCATCATCGGGTAATCACGCCCGGGGCGGATGACATGTTGTCGCGACTCCCACAGGTCGTCTGGGCGGCAGATGATCTGATGCGCGACCCCGCGAGTCTGCCGACGCTGCTGCTGGCCGAAGAGGCCAGTCAGTCGATGAAAGTGGTGTTCTCGGGCGAGGGCGGCGATGAGAGTTTTGCCGGCTATGGCCGCTATCGGACCGGGGCGGTGGAGCGTTGGCTTAAAAGTATCGCGTTCCCGGGTACGGGCGGCTTTCGTTCACGGGGAGATCTCCGGGGTGGCGCAGCGCAACGGCTACTTGGCGACAAATTGATGCGGGTTGGCCGAGCCTGGCGAGGCGACCTGATAGAGAGTTGGCAGTCGTACCCCGCCGCTTGGACGCCGCTGCAGAAGATGCAGGCGTTGGATCTACAGCACGCCCTGCCGGATAACCTCTTGGTCAAGGCCGATCGGATGCTGATGGCGCACGGCGTGGAGGGGAGAATGCCCTTTGTAGACCGGCGGGTGGTGTCTTGGGGATTGGCTGCCGCAGATCCACTGAAGTGTGATCGTCGTGAAGGGAAAAAGATATTAAAGCGCTGGGCAAGTGGCTTTATGCCCGCAGAACATTTTGCCGCAAAGAAACGCGGCTTCTACGTGCCGGTCAATGATTGGTGGCGTGCAGATCGCCTCGAGGTATTGGGGCGTGTGCTCACCGGTAACGAGGCGATACGGGAATGGTTCAAGCCCGCTGGAGTGGAGGCCCTGCTCGCCGAGCAGCGCAGGTCGCAGCGCGCGGGAAGGCAACTGATGACGTTATTGCAATTTGCGTTGTGGCACGCTTTTTCGTTGAGTCAGTCACGCCCGCGCTGCCGGAGGTGACGGACCCCCTCGCATTACTCTCTCGCTAAACCCGCCAAGCGACGGATCGCGATGAAAAAGGGCAGCGGTTCGTGCCGGTGAGTGCTGGGCGGCCGTGCCACGCAGCCGCTATACTCCACCACGCCGGTATACGCCTGATTCACCAGTGATCAACTGGTCTTTCGGCGACCCAGGTTCCATGACCCAATTTCCATAATACGGAGTGAAGGATGTCTGATCGAGTTGCCATAACTGTCTCGTCACACATAGCCCATGTGATGCTGACGCGCGCCGACAAAATGAATGCGCTGGACCCGGCGATGTTCGAGGCCATCTGCGCCGCGATTGATGAGCTGAGCGCTATGCCTGATCTTCGTGCCGTGGTGGTGTCTGGCGAGGGCCGTGGCTTCTGCGCCGGCTTGGATCTCTCAAATTTCAGTGACGACGGCGAGCCCATGGATCTGATGCCCCGGACTCATGGGATGGCCAACGTGCCACAGCAGATCGCCTGGGGTTGGCGAACGCTGCCTGTTCCGGTGATCGCTGCGGCCCATGGCGTCGCGATAGGGGGCGGGCTGAATATCATTTCCGGCGCCGACATCAAAATCATCCACCCGGAGACGCGCTGCGCGGTGATGGAGATGCGCTGGGGTCTTGTGCCCGACATGGCCGGTTATCCGCTGTGGCGGGGCAATGTGCGCGACGATGTATTGCGAAAGCTGGTTTATACCAATGCCGAGTTCAGCGGTGCGGAGGCTTGCGAGTTGGGCTTTGCCACGGAAACCGCCGATGAACCCCTTGCTCGTGCCATGTCGCTGGCAGAGGAAATTGCAGGCAAAAACCCCCACGCCATTCGCGCCGCGAAGCGTCTCTCCAATGCGTTGGCAACCAGCACGGATGAAGCGCTGTTGCTGGCCGAGTCAGCGGAGCAGACCGAGATCATCGGCAAGCCCAACCAGATCGAGGCGGTCATGTCACAAATGGAGGGCAGGCCGGCGGCCTATCCGGACAGTCCCTGACCTCCCTCGGAAGCAACCTTAAAGTGAGTAATCTATGAGCGACACAAGCACCCGGACCCATCACCGGGTCTGCCATTTGTGCGAGGCCATGTGTGGACTGGTGATTCGAACTGAAGGCGACAAGGTCACCGATATTCGCGGTGATAAGGACGACCCGCTGAGCCGCGGTCATGTTTGCCCCAAAGCAGTCGCACTTCAGGATATTCACGAGGATCCGGATCGCCTGCGCAAGCCAATGAAACGGATCCGCGCGGCACCCGGCGAGTACCAGCACGTGGAGATCGAGTGGTCTGAGGCGCTGGATCTAGCCGCTAATGCGTTGGCCTCGACGATCGAAAAGCAGGGGGTCGATGCCGTCGGCGCCTACTTTGGTAATCCCTCGGTCCACAATTACGGCATGCTGACGCATCAACGGAACCTGTTTCGGCATATCCGCACACGCAATCGTTTTTCCGCGACCTCGGTTGACCAGCTGCCGCATCACCTGGTGTCGCTGTGGTGTTTCGGACACATGCTTCTGCATCCGATCCCCGATGTGGACCGCACCCACTACTTTCTGATGTTGGGCGCCAATCCCCTGGCGTCCAATGGCAGTATCTGGACGGTGCCCGATGTGCGTCAGCGACTGAAGGATCTGAAGAGCCGGGGTGGCAAGCTGGTCCTCGTCGATCCGCGCCGCACCGAGACTGCCGAATTGGCGAGCGAGCATTTGTTCATTCGACCGGGTACCGACGCGGCGTTTCTGCTGGCGATGATTCATGTGTTGTTTCGCGATGACTTGGTCGCACCGGGACCACTGGCCGCCTTTACCGATGGGTTAGATGAAGTGGCGGGTGCGGTCAGTGGGTTGAGCCCAGACTGGGCTGCTGCGCTGACCGGTATCGCTGCCGGGGATATCGAGCGTATCGCGCATGAACTGGCGCAAGCGGAGGCCGGCATTTGCTACGGCAGGATGGGGGTCAGCACGCAGGCCTATGGCGCACTCTGCCAGTGGGCGATTCAGGTGATTAACGTCGCAACCGGGCACCTCGACAAGCCGGGTGGCAGTTTGTTTACGCGCCCCGCGATGGATCAGGTGGTGAACACGAACCCGGGTGGTTTCGGGCGCTTTGCCTCCCGCGGGCGTGGCCTGCCGGAGTTCAATTACGAGCTCCCTGCGGCCACCTTAGTCGATGAAATTCGCACAGAGGGAGAGGGTCAGATCCGCTTGATGTTTACCGGGGCGGGTAACCCGGTGCTGTCCACGCCAAATGGTCGGGCGCTGGATGAGGCACTGGAAGAGTTGGATTTCATGATCTCTGTCGACCCCGCGCTCAACGAAACCACGCGGCATGCCGACGTGATCTTGCCGCCCACCTCACCGTTGGAACACGACCACTACGATATCGCCTTCCACAATCTGGCGATTCGCAACACGGCGCGTTATAGCCCGGCGGTGTTCGACAAGCCTGAGGGCGCGATGCACGACTGGGAGATCTTTAGTGAATTGGGTGAGCGCGTTGCGGCGCGACTGAATCTAGAACCCATGCCCACTTATCCGCCCGACCGTATGGTGGATGCGGCTTTGAGAAGTGGCCCCTATGGTGAACATACGGAGTGGCAACTGAGCATCGACAAGTTGAAAGCCCACCCCTCGGGCATTGATCTGGGTGCGCTGGAGCCGTCGTGTCCCGAGCGTCTGCAGACCCCCAATCAACGCATTCAGCTGGCGATACCCGAGGTGCTGGCTGATATCGAGCGCTTTGTGCAAGACACCGACGTTGCGGGCGATCACTACCGCCTGATTGGGCGTCGACACGTGCGGGATAACAATTCCTGGATGCACAATCATCATCGATTGATGAAGGGCAAGCCGCGTTGTCAGTTGCTGATGCATCCCGATGATGTCGCCAAGGAGGGTTGGCAGTCAGGCATGGTCGTCACCATCGAAAGCCGGGTGGGTGCGATCGATGCCGAACTGGCGGCATCCGACGAAATGATGCCGGGTGTGGTCAGCTTGCCGCATGGTTACGGCCACGGTCTGTCGGGCACGCGGGGGGAGGTGGCGAGTCGCCATGCGGGGGTCAGTTGCAATGACATTACCGATGAGCAGTTCGTGGACCAGTTGTCGGGCAATGCGGCGGTCAACGGCGTCTCTGTGCGACTCAGCGCGGCCGCAGCCTGAGACGCACAGGGCGAGATGCGATGAGCGGCAAGCGGATACCGACAACTCAGATCGACAGCGGCCATAAATTTACCAACGACCGCGGCATGTCGGTGATCAAGGATGGCATCAAGGCGTCATCTACAGATTCTGAACGATTGGCCAAGCCGGAATGGTTGCGCATGCGCGTGCAGAGCAGTCCTAAGTTTGACGCGGTGCGGAGCATCGTTCACGAGCATGGGTTGGCCACGGTTTGTGAGGAAGCCAAGTGTCCCAACATTGGCGAGTGCTGGAGTGCAGGTACCGCCACGATCATGTTGATGGGCGATGTCTGCACACGCGCCTGCCGGTTCTGCTCGGTCAATACGGGTAACCCCAAGGGCTGGCTGGATCCGCAGGAACCGCAGAATACGGCAGAGGCCGTCCAATTGATGGGCCTGAAATATGTGGTGCTGACCTCGGTGAATCGTGATGATCTGCCCGATGGCGGCGCGGGTCATTACGCCGATGTGGTGCGCGCCACCAAAGCACTGAATCCGGAGACCGCGGTCGAAGCCCTGACGCCTGACTTCCTTGGTGATCGGTCGGCGGTCGAGACGCTGCTCGACTCTGGTATTGAGGTTTTTGCGCAGAATGTTGAGACGGTGGAGCGGCTGACTCATCCGGTGCGTGACCCCCGTGCGGGCTACCAGCAGACACTGGATGTGCTGGCTGCGGGCAAGGCCTATCGCCCCGGTGTGGTGACCAAGACTTCCTTAATGCTAGGGCTGGGTGAGCGTGACGACGAAATCCAGACATGCATGGACGACCTTCGACAGCACGATATCGATGTGCTGACCTTGGGGCAGTATCTGCAGCCAACCCAAAACCACCTGCCCGTTGAGCGGTTTGTGACCCCGGACGAGTTTGATCAATACCGGGAGTGGGGACTGGAGCGTGGTTTCCTCGAAGTGGTCTCAGGTGTCTTCGTGCGTTCCAGCTATCGGGCGGAGCGAGTACTTGAGCACAATAATGTTGGCCTCGGACTGAGTTGACATGTCGGCGCCGGGTCGCCCACAGGTTTTGTATCTCACCACCGTCGATCGACTGACCGGCGCCGCGGGGCTGAGTCGGGAAACGCGGATCGTCGTGGGTGTATTAGCGCGAGATTTTGATCTGTCTTTGGCGATCGCCGGTCCCATTGACGACCAGGAACTGCAGAAGCTGCGTGATCACTTTGCCTCGGTACGCGCCGCCGGGGGCTTCCCCGCGAGCTCCGCCGATCAGCCGGCTGTCGCCGGTCTGCGTGGTCTCGCGAAAGCACGGCTGGGTACAGACATCGTTAACGCGCGCCTTCAGGCCGCTATTCAGCGACGGGCAGAAGCCTTTGATGCAGTCGTGATCGACGACCTGCTGGCGACACCGTATCTGCCTGCACGACAAAATATGCCCGTTTACTATCTCGCTCACCGCTGCGAGTCGAAAGCGCGATCCAGCACCTGGTGGCGCTGGCTCAGGCAGCGCGAGCAGCGTGCGCTGAGCCAGTGCGAGAAGGGCGCACTCCAGTCGGTATCGGCTGTGTTTGCGAAACCCGAGGTCGCGGGCGAACTATTGGCGCAAGGACTGTCATTCAGGCAGCTGAACCCCTCTTTTGGTCAGTTCAGACCGGAGATCGTGCTGGGAGAACCGACAACTTGGGGCGAAACGCACCAGCGGGTGGGTTATGCCGGTTATCTCGGCGACGATCGCAACCTGGCCAGTCTCGAGTGGTTGCTGAGAGAGGTGTGGACCCCGGGGCAACGCACGCTCGCTGACACCGAGCTGCACCTCGTCGGTATGGCACCGCCATCGCCATTGAGAGAGCTGGCCGCCGCTAACAATAACGTTTATCTTCACAGCGGAAGTCGACAGCAGGTGCGCGATTTGGGCTGTCGGGCGGTCATTGAGCCGCTGATGTTCGAGCAGCACGTGGATACCAAGCTGGTCAATGCCATGTCCCAGGGATTGCCCGTGATTACTACCCGGGAGGGGGTGCGGCGCGCGCACGCCGAGCTGGGAGAGGGCGTACTGGCTGCCGCGGGTCCGGAGCAGATGTCTATGACCGTGCATCAACTCATGAATGACGAGTCGCTTTGGCAACTGCATGCCAGTGCCGCAACCCGGACTGCAGCGTTACAATTGGCTGACTTCGAGGTGGCGCACGATCTGCGCCGCGCTTTGTTACGAGTATCAGAGGAGCGGGTGAGCAGATGAACACAGCGATCAAGCCCCCCGGTGATGACCATGACTTTTAACCACGTGGGCCTGCTCGGGCGCCGGGAGCACCCCGGCGTTGAGGAGGTTGTTTCCGGGCTCCTTAACCTGCTGGATGATCGCGGGCTGCAGGTCACTATTGAAGACCGTATGGCTACGCTGTCTCACTTTGAAAAGCGGGAAATGGAGTCTCGCGACCAAATCGGTGCGATGGTGGATCTGGCCATTGTGATCGGCGGTGATGGCAGTTTGCTGAGTGCGGCCCGGACACTGGTCAAGCACGACACGCCAGTAATCGGGGTCAATCGCGGACGCTTGGGATTCCTGACGGATGTCAGCCCCGACGAATTGATTGATCAAGTCAGTGCGGTACTCGACGGCGATTTTATCAGCGAGCGGCGGTTTTTATTAGATACCGAGGTTTGGCGGGGCGAGCAGGTGATTGGACGCGGCGAGGCTTTGAATGACATCGTCGTGAACTCCGGTGCGTCGGCGCAGATGATTGAATTTGAGCTCAGTATCGATGGCGAGTTTGTTTATCGGCTCAATGCTGATGGACTGTTGGTGGCCACGCCGACGGGTTCGACCGCGTATTCACTGTCAGCGGGTGGCCCGATCATGTACCCCGGCCTCGATGCCTTGGTCTTGGTACCCATGTTCCCGCATTCGCTAACCAGTCGCCCGATTGTGGTGAGTGGGCAGAGCGAAATTCGCATTGATGTGGTGTCCCGCAATGACATCCACCCACCAATCACCTGCGACGGGCAGATCTCGATCACCGCGCTCCCGGGTGACTCCGTCCGCATTCGTAAAAAGGCCCGCGAACTGACCTTGCTGCACCCTCCGGGGTACAGCTTTTATGCCAGCTGCCGAGACAAACTTCGCTGGTCAGATGCCCTCGTTAAATAGCGCGCCTTTGGCGATTCAACGCGCGCCTGCCACCTTCTCTCTGGTGGTAGTGACCAGTGTTTGCTTCCTGCTTTTCTACCCACTGCAATGGGTGGGCATGCTGGAGTTATTTAATTTTGTGCCATTTCGTGCCGCTGGAGGCTACGTTGCATTTGGTGAGTGGGGGGACTGGTGGCGTCTGGTGACCCCCACGTTGATTCATTTTGGCTGGTTGCACGTGGTCTTTAATTGCTTGTGGCTGTGGGAGTTTGGCCAGCGTATTGAGCACCGGCTGGGCGCGGTCAACCTGCTTGGCCTCTATGTGATCAGTGCGATGCTCAGCAATTATTGCCAGTACTGGTGGGAGGGGCCGTCCGTGTTCGGCGGCATGTCCGGTGTGGTGTACGCCTTTATGGGTCTGATCATGGCGACCCAGTGGCGCAGGCCCGGTTGGATCACGCCGCCGCCTATGGCCATTTTCGCTTTCATGATGATCTGGCTGCTGATCGGGATGGTAGGAAGCATGGAGTTTATCGGTGCGGGTGCGATTGCTAATGGCGCCCATGTGGGGGGGCTATTGGCCGGCTGGGTTCTGGGTGTCGTGATCAGTGGGTTGCCCACATTATTCGGGAGTCGGTGAGCGTGGCGGATGACTATCGACAATCGGTTCAGCAAATGGATCGACAGGTTTACGACCAGTTGGTGACCTCGCTGTCGACTGGCCGATGGCCGGATGGCAGATCATTGACCGAAGAGCAGCGTCAGCATGCCATGCAGGCGGTGATCACCTGGGGCGAAATCCACCTGCCGCCAAACGAACGAGTGGGATTCATCGACAAGGGAGCCAAAGCGGGGGACAGCTGCGATGATCCCCAGCCGCTGGCATGGAAGGAGTCGAGTCATGACTGACTGGCAGGGTTGCCTGAGAAAGATGCAAACCGAGTTGGCGGAAACGGTCCGCTACACCGTGTTTCCCGAGCAGGGGGCGCTCTGCCTGAACGACCAGCTCGGGCAATCTCTGCGCCTTGAATTCACGGGCAGGATTGAGTGTGTTGCCTGCGACCGACTCACCAAGAAAAGTTTTAATCAGGGCTACTGCTTTCCGTGCTTTCGCAAACTGGCGGCGTGCGATAGCTGTATTGTCAGCCCGGAGAAGTGTCATCTGGCGGAGGGAACCTGTCGGGAACCCGACTGGGCCGAAAATCACTGTCAGGTGCCCCATATTGTGTATCTGGCCAATACCTCCAACGTGAAAGTGGGTATCACGCGTGAAACCCAGTTGCCGACCCGCTGGATTGATCAGGGTGCCACGCAAGCCAAACCCATTGCACGGGTGCAGACGCGATATTTCTCGGGGCTATTGGAAGTACTTCTGGCCAAGGAAGTTGGTGACCGCACGGCGTGGCAGACCATGCTGAAAGGTAACGGCGCGGATCAGGATCTGGAGCAAATACGTCAGCAATTGATGACAAGTTGTGCGCAGGGGATAGCCGATCTGCAGTTGCAGCACGGCGAGGCGGCATTTCAGCTTCTGGACGATGCCCCAGAGACCAAAATCAGCTATCCGGTGCTGAGCTGGCCAGAGAAGGTGAAGGCACACAATTTCGATAAACAGGCGGTTGTGGAAGGCACACTGATGGGGATTAAAGGACAGTACCTAATGCTCGATACGGGCGTGTTAAACATGCGCAAATTTGGTGGCTACGAAGTCGAAATCAAGGTGGCAGCGTAATGGCGTTGAGAGAAGGGTTACCCGGCACAATCTACCGCAGGGACTATGCCGCACCGGAGTTTGCGGTGACGACGGTTGATTTGCTGGTGCAGATTTCGCCGGGACGCACCGAGGTCACGGCAACTCTCGATATGGTGAGGCAGGGCAGTGGTCAAGGTGGCCTCAAGCTTGATGGGGAGCAGTTGTCACTGCAATGGATTGAGTTGAACGGTGAGCGCCTGACCGAGGATGATTACACCGCGAGCGATACAGAGCTGAGTGTGGCCTCGGTTCCAGATCGATTCACCCTGCGCACCTGCGTGACCATCTGCCCCGAAGAAAATACCTCACTGGAGGGCTTTTACCGCTCACAGAGCGCCTATTGCACCCAGTGCGAGGCGGAGGGGTTCAGGAAAATCACCTACTTCCCCGACCGCCCCGATGTGCTTGCGGTCTACACCGTCACCCTAGAGGCGGATCGCGCGGAGTGCCCGGTGCTGCTCAGTAATGGCAACAAAATCAGTGAGGAAGATTTGGATAGCGGTCGGCACCGTGTGGTGTGGCACGACCCTTTCCCTAAACCTTCGTATTTGTTTGCCATGGTCGCTGGAGACCTGAAGCCTGTGAGTGACGTCTTTACCACCTGCTCTGGCCGGGTGGTGGATCTGAATATCTGGGTGGAGGAGAAAGATCTCGGGTACTGCGATTACGCCATGAGCGCACTCAAGGCGGCGATGCGTTGGGACGAGCAGGTGTACGGCCTCGAGTACGACCTCGATCTCTATAACATCGTTGCGGTGGATGATTTCAACATGGGCGCCATGGAGAACAAGGGCCTCAATGTCTTCAACACCTCTTGCGTGCTTGCCCACCCCGATATCACCACTGACATGGGGTTTCAGCGCGTTGAGGCGGTGGTGGCCCACGAGTACTTTCATAACTACTCGGGAAACCGCGTCACCTGCCGGGACTGGTTTCAGCTCAGCCTGAAAGAGGGATTCACGGTCTTTCGCGACAGTGAGTTCTCCGCCGATATGAACTCCCGAGGGGTCAAGCGGGTGGAGGACGCGCTGTTTCTGCGCACGCACCAATTTGCCGAAGATGCGGGCCCGTTGGCGCATCCCGTGCGCCCCGACGCCTTCGTCGATATTTCGAACTTCTACACCCTCACGGTTTACGAAAAGGGTGCGGAGGTGGTGCGCATGCTGCACACGCTGCTGGGTGCTGAGGCGTTCCATGCAGGCACCTCACTGTATTTTGAGCGATTCGATGGGCAGGCGGTGACCTGCGATGACTTTGTTGACTGCCTGGCGGAGGCGTCCGGGCGCGATCTGGAGCAGTTCAGGCGCTGGTACGAGCAGGCGGGCACGCCCGAAGTGGTATTCAGTGAGCATTACGACGCCGACACTCGGCGTTACCAGCTGACCCTTCAGCAGCATAATCCAGCGGCCTCCGCGCAGCAGGAAAACGAGCCGCTAGTCATTCCTGTGGCGACCGGTCTGCTGGTCGATGGTCAGCCCCTGTCTGTCGGTGACGGGACCACGCGCGTGCTAGAGCTCACCGAGCGGGAACAGACATTCACCTTTGAAGACGTGCCCTCGAAACCCGTGCTCTCATGCCTGCGCGGTTTTTCGGCGCCGGTGCGCGCCACGGTACACCACACCGAGGCGGACTTGTTGATACTTATGGCCGCGGATGACGACGCCTTTGTCGCCTGGGACGCGGCGCAAACACTGTTGGCGAGAGCGATTGAGGCTGCGGAGGTGGATACAGATACAAACTTGCCGCAGGGATTATTAGAGGCCTGCGAACAGGTGCTGATGGGGTCGATGGACCCGGCCATGAAGGCGCTCACATTGGCTTTGCCCAGCGAGGAGTATCTTGCGGATCGGGCCGCTCAGCAGGGTTTGGTCAACGTCAGCCAGATTCATCATCAGCGACGACAGGTGAAAGCGTCATTGGGTGGAGCGTTGGAGACGGTTTGGCAAAAAGTGCTGTCAGACAACTCGGCGCCACTGGCTTACTCACCTCACGCCGATGATATTGGTCTGCGCGCGTTGCGGCACCTTGCTCAGGATTATTTGCTGGCGGCGAATCCTGCGCAACTCGATGCCGCGCACAACCTTTTTGAGCGTGCGGACAATCTGACGGACCGCCTTGCGGCGTTGCGCTGGATCACCCACTACGAACAGCTTGAAAGTCGAGAGGCAGCACTGGCGGACTTCTATGCGCAGTGGCAGCACGAGGCGCTGGTGGTCAATCAGTGGCTGACGGTTCAGGCGACCCGCCCAGGGACGGATTGTGTCGAGAGCGTGAGGGCGCTCATGACCCACCCGGCATTCGACTGGCGCAATCCGAACAAGTTGAGAGCACTGATTGGCGCCTTTGCCGGTGGCAATCCGATCGCCTTTCATCGCAGCGATGGTGCCGGCTATCGTTTGATGAGCGAGGTGATTGAGCGCCTGCAGGCGAGCAATCCCCAGATCGCGGCACGCATGCTCGCGCCGATGACGCGCTGGCGTCGTTATGCAGTCGGTCAGGAGACAATGCGGGCAGAGCTCGAGCGGCTTGCTGCGATTGATCCGCTACCCAAGGACGTTTTTGAGGTATTGAATCGGGCTCTGACTGAACCCGCCTAGAGATCGCTTGATTTCAGCTTGTCATGAGGGATAGAGCGCCAGTGTGTTGCTGCCTGTGCCCCGACTTTGAGGCGCGGGCTCCTCACGCAGCGTATCGATCAGTCCGTCCAGCGCCCCGGCTATCTCACCATCTCCATAAAGTGACCGATCCACTGCGCTTAGGCGCGTTGCGAGGGGTTCGGTGCTGACGCGAGCGAGTGCTTCCAGCGACAAAAATCTCTGCTCGTGATGGAGGTCTGCCCACTGCAGAATCGCTTTTCTGAGTAGCGTAGCATCCTGCTGCTCCGCGGCTTTTCTGATTTCGACCAACGCTTGCCGGACTGAGGCGGACTTGGCTTTGGCGCCGCCCGATGTTGGCGATGGCCCCGCGGTTTGACTGCGACTCAGCCAGAGCAGAATGCCTAGCGCAAGCGACACCAGCCAGCCTGCGGTGCTGACAGCCCACAGCCAGAGCGGGAGGATGGTGCCGGCCGTCGAGGTGTTTGGGGAGAGGGTCGTGTCATTGATTTGATCGGCGGTCTGGATGGCGGTCACGACGACCGTTCTGGCAGGCAACGTGGCGAACTCCAGGCGGTCTGTTTCGATATTCCACCAAGGCACGCGAATCTCGGGCAAGGTCCAAGTGCCGCCTGATCGCGCGACCAGCGCCTCGCTTTGCACGCGTCGGCCCTGCAGCCCCTCAGCCAATTCACTCTGGTCAATGGATTCCTGGTCGGGATAAAACCGGAGCTCGGGAATGTTGACGGCGCCCTGAACGCTACTCAGCGGAGGGAGCTGACTCCCCTGCAGCCCTCTGGCGGTCAGGGTGAGGGTACGTGTTGTGGAGTCGCCCACATTCAAGGATGCCGGGTCGATGGACCAGTTCTCTTCCAGCGTGAGCGCCCGGGCGGGCAGCCATACCTCACCGGGGAAGCTGGTGGGTACGCTCTTAACGTCGATTTCCAGCGGCGTGGATGCCATGCGTAGTCGCCTGCCAAGGCGCGCGCCCAACAGGGAGCGCCCCGGCTGCACTTCGCGCGCCGTAAAACCGATGGCTGGAATTCTCAGCGCACCACTTTTCTGCGGGTACACGGCATACCGCAGTTCCGTGACCAGCCAGGTGCGATTACCCACGCGCCGCTGAAAAGACCGTCGCTCGAGGTTTTCGACAACCGCATCAGGAATATCGAAGTTCGAAATCTCGCCGCCATCCAGATTGATCGCCTGTTGCAGGGTCACGGTGAGGATCACCTCGGATTGTACGTAGACGCTGCGTTCATCCAAGCTCGCGTCGAAAAGCACCAGCTCGTCGCCTGGGGCCACCACTGGTTCGGGGTTTACGCGAATGGCAAGTGGTGTCGTACTTCGGCCGCCCGCCGTGAGCGATGGAATGGTCAGCGTGCCTTGGCGCAGCGGCGCCAGCTCCATCTCGAGTGTGCGGGTAACCTGGTTTTGCCCGTTGATGAAGCGCGCATTGGTGGCGCTGGAGCGCGACAGAATCTCCCAGTCGCGATTCAGCGGCGTGAGATCAATCTCGGCGGGTTGCTCGCCGGCATCGCCCAGTAGCGTCAGGCGCAGGGTTTCACCCATGGCGATGGTGCGCCGGTCCGCCGTTGCCGAGAGCTCTGCCCAGGATAGATTGCTCCACAGCAGCATGGCGACGCAGCACGCCCAGACAGAGGGGTTACCAACGGATCGATTCATCAGGCTCCTCACCCTCTCTGAGTCTCTGCATCGTCTGGTACCGGAATTTGCGGCGCAACAAGCCGCCCGGATCATCCGGTACCCGGCGCAACCACTGCTCCAGTGCCTGTTGCTCTTCCAGCGCCTCGTCAAACTTGGCCATCTGTTCCTGAGTCGCCGCTTCCAGCGCCTCGGCGTTCATCTCCTGCGCATCAGCCATGGTGGGATCCTGCTGACCCTGCTCCTGCTCTTGTTCAGATTCGGACTGGTCACTCTGACCGCTATCGCTCTCGTCGCTGTTTTCGCCGTCGCTTTGTTCTTGCTCTCCCTCATCGGAGGTGTCCGAGCTGTTGTCGCCTTGAGACTGGCTGTCGTTGTCTTCCTCAGACTGATCGCCTTCCTGATTTTCCTGGTCGCTTTCCTGATCCTGCTGTTGTTCCTGCTGATCCAGTAGCGACTGAATGAAGTCGCGATTCGCAATGGCGTCCTCGGCGTCGGGCGTGAGATTCAGACTCTCCTCATAGGCACTGAGCGCGCCTTGCAGGTCCCCCTGCAGTGCCAGCGAGTTGCCAAGGTTGTAGAGATTGTCCGCAGTGGTCTCCCCGGCGAAGCTCTTTGCCGCCTGATCGTAGCTGCCAGCCTCATACTCCGCGACGCCGCGCCAGTTGGGGTCGGCAAACGCACGTGCCGCGTCTGAGGCCTCGCCGGCGCTCAGGTGACGTGCCCCCTGCTGGTCGGGGGTCAGCCACAGGTCATCCCAACCCGCTGCCTCCGGAGGTGGCGCGTGGGTCAGCAGCACGAGCGCGACGCTCGCCACCACCCCTTTACGGAAGGCGGGAAGGAGTAATAACGCGACCAGTGCCGCCAGCCAGAAACCCTGGTCCTGCCAGGCGTCCGTCTGTCGATCGAGATCCAGCTCACCTTCCGTCGCGAGGGTGTCGCGCTGGGTCAAGGCTTCAATGTCCTGCTCATCGAGCCGGACTTCTTCATAGGGCGCGCCCAATTCCTGGGCGACCATGGCAAGCTGATCGCGATCCAGCGCGGGAATCACAATTTCGCCCGCGTTGTCTTTCAAAAAGCCCCCGTTGGGGAGCGGTATGGGCGCGCCGGTCGTGGTGCCGATACCGAGAATGGCCAGGCTGGCGCCACTGTCATCGAGTGCAGATCGCACACGATCACTCTCAAAATTAGGGAGGCCATCGGTCATCAATAAAATATGCCCACCTTGGGCGCCCGCGGTCAGCAGTAGCTCAGCAGCGAGCTGTAACGCACTGGTGGCGTCCGCACCCGGCAAGGGCATGATGGCGGGGGAGAGCGCCGGCATGAGATTGGCGATGGTGCGGGTGTCATCGGTCAGCGGCGTGACGACGTGGGCGTCCCCTGCAAACACCACGAGACCGGTCACGCCTTCCTCCCGGGTATCCAGCAGATCCAGTATTTTCTGCCTTGCGCGCTGAACACGGCTAGGCTGGACGTCAGCGGCCAACATCGAGGCGCTGAGATCCAGCACGATGACGAGGGCGTCCGCCCGCTTGATCACCGGCAGCTCGACACGCTGAAGACTCGGCCCGGCTGCACCCAGCGTCACGAGTATCAGCAGGAGGGTCGGTATCCAGACCCGCGAGCGTTGCGATTTGCCGCGCTGATCCGGCAGCAGGTAAGGCAGCAACTCCGCGTCAATGACCTTGGTCCAGTCTCCTTGATGAACACGCCGGTACCAGAGTGCCAGCGCCACGAGCGGGCAGGCGAGTAAGGCCCACAGTAAGTCCGGGCGAAGCAGATGAAATCCGTCAATCATCCCGCTCTCCCATAGCGCGGCCACGCGCCCAGGCGACTGAGCCAGCGGCTGCGCAGTAATGCCAGCAGGCTCGCTAACGTCAGGGCGGCCAGCAGCGGTATCCAACTCAAGGCACGTTTTGGGCGGAAAGTGCTGGCTTCCTGCTCCACCGGCTCGAGTTCGTCCAGCAGTGCGTAGACCGCCTCCAGCTCTGCCGGCGAGGTCGCCCGGAAGTAGCGGCCACCGGTTGCCTCTGCCACCGCATTGAGCATCGCTTCATCGACCTCACTGCGCCCGTTTGTGGTGCGGCCCAAATTGCGGCTGATGCCAATCGTGTAAATCTTGACGTCGAGTTGAGCGGCCAGCGCTGCTGCTTCCATGGGGTCTACGGTGCTGGCCGTATCCTGACCGTCTGTTAACAGAATGAAAATACGCGATGATGCGGGTCGTTCCCGCAGCCGCTTGATCGCCAGACCCAGCGCGTCGCCTATGGCGGTATCTTCGCCGGCGAAGCCCAGCTGGGCCTCGTCAATGAAACGCGTCACGGTGCTCAGATCGAAAGTGAGCGGGGCCTGCAGATAAGCCCGCGTACCGAATAAAATCAGACCGACGCGGTCACCCTGGCGCCGCTCGGTAAAATCGGCAGCGATCGCTTTGACCGCGGTGATGCGGGGCACAAGACGATTGCCCACCTGCATGTCTTCAATCTGCATGCTGCCCGAGAGATCAAGCCCCAGCATCAGATCGCGACCGGTATTGGGAAGCTCAATGGGCTCGCCGATCCACTGTGGCCTCGCGGAGGCGACGATCAGCATCATCCATGTGAGCCACAGTAGCCACCAGTAGCCTCGGCCTGACCTTATGCTGCGACTGGCGCCGGATAAACCGCGCCACCTTGCCGCAAAGGGTGCGCGCAGCGCTGAGGGCTGCAGAGACTCCCCCTTGCTGAAGCGATGAATCAGCCAGGGCAGAGGGGCTACAGCGAAGACCCAGGGCCATAGCCACTCAAGCATGGGTGACCTCGTGCTGACGTATCCAGTGTTCAGCTGCATCAAAAAGATGACTGCTGACCGGCGACGGTTCGCGCTGATAGAGGCTGTCGAGCTCACCAAAGGCGTCCGATGCCACCTTGGGGCAACTCGACGCGAGAAATTGTTGCCATTGCGTCCCGTGGAGCCCTGCGACCTGTTCCTGGGGATAGGCCTTCAAGGCCGCTGCCTTGAGGAGCCAATTAAGTTCATCCTGTCTCGCCTCTCGCGTGCGGAGCTCATCGAGGGCTGCCAGAGCGACCCGTCGGTAGGCCGTCTTAAGACGCCGCTTTCGGAGCCACAGGCCAAGGCCTACCAGTAAAGCCACAGTCAGCGCTAAGACAACCCACCAACCGGGCGCCAGAGGCCACCAGCTGATCGCTACAGGTTCTCGCAGCGGCGCGAGTTGTGACAGCATCATTTCCGGATTCATCTTGGAGGGAATACCGTCAGCAACTGTTTTAGCGGGTCTTGATGTGTCTGCAGCGGCAGCAGTGGCATGCGGAGCTCCCGGAGGCGTTTAGTCAGCTGCGCGAGTCGATCTTGATAGTCCGCCTCGTAAGCTGCGCGGGCTCCGGCCACGCTGGTGTCGAGCTGTGAGTGCGTGACGCCGTCGGTTACCGCATAAAAGCCAGCTTGGGGGAGGCTGGCCTCCAGCGAATCGCCCACCGCGACGGCCACGATTTGTGTTTTGCGCGCCAATCGCCTGAGTGGCGCCAGATGCGCTTCCTCGAAGAGGTCGTGAAAGTCGCTGATGAGAAAGATTCGCGTGCCGGCGCGTGCGATCCGCTCTAGCTGCTCAAGCAGATCGCCGAGGCTACGAGCGACAGGGCCCTCTGCCTCAGGGCGGCCCTCGGCCACCAGATCTTTAATCATGTTGAGTACCGCATGCTGACTTCGCTTGGGTCGCGTATCGTGCAGGACTTGGTCCCCGAGTACCGCGCCGCCGATACGTTCTCCGGCCTGCAGCCCGGACCATAGCGTCAGCGCGCCCACATGGGCCGCCATCACCGATTTGAAACAGCGGCTGGCACCAAACTTCATGGGTGAGCGTTGATCCACAGCAACCAAAATGGGCTGTTCCCTGTCCTCGTGAAACAATTTGGTGTGGGGGGTACCCGAGCGAGCCGTGACGCGCCAGTCGATCGCGCGGACGTCGTCCCCAGCCGCGTAGGCGCGCACCTCGTCAAATTCGACGCCCCGGCCACGTTGGCGAGAGCGGCGCATGCCCGCGAGGTTGGCGAGTGCACGGGTCTGACCGGTGACATCGATGAATCGTGCTGCGAATCGGGTGGCGATCAGGTCCTCAGCAGTGACCACCGCGCCGCGGGGACCGGTCATGGCTTTGCTACTGTCTTTGTCAGGCAACGGGGATGCGCTCGATCAATCGCTCGATAATCTGATCGCTACTGACGCCTGCCGCTTCCGCCTCGAAGGACACGATGAGTCGGTGCCGCAGACAATCGAGTGCAACCGCTTGCACATCGTCAGGGCTGACGTAATCCCGCCCTGCAATCCACGCGTTCGCGCGGGCGCAGCGATCCAGGGCGATCGTCGCCCGCGGGCTGGCCCCGTATTCCAGCCAGCCGGCCAGCTCACTGTCATAGTGGTCTGGCTCGCGCGTGCCAACAATCAGCTGGATGATGTACTCCTCAACCGCCGGCGCCATATGGATGTCCAGTACCGCTTTTCGCGCTGAGAAAATGTCAGCTTGCGAGACGGTACCTTCAGGCCGGCTGCGGGAGCCGCCGGCCTCATTGCGCGCCAATCGGAGAATCGCCTGCTCTGCCCCCGCGTCAGGGTAGGACACGCGGACATGCATCAGAAATCGATCCAGCTGCGCTTCAGGGAGCGGGTAGGTGCCCTCCTGCTCAATCGGGTTCTGGGTCGCCATGACCAGAAACAGCGACGGTAATTCGTAGGTCTGACTGCCGATGCTGACCTGGCGTTCTGCCATGGCCTCCAGGAGCGCGGACTGCACTTTGGCAGGGGCGCGGTTGATCTCGTCTGCCAGCACCAGGTTGTTGAAAATGGGGCCTTGCTGAAACTCAAACGCGCCCGTTTGCGGGCGAAAGATATCGGTACCTGTAATGTCGCCGGGGAGCAGATCTGGCGTGAACTGGATACGGTGAAAACTGCCCTCAATACCCTCGGCCATTTCTTTAATCGCCCGGGTTTTGGCCAGACCGGGTGCGCCTTCGACCAATAAATGTCCGTCGGCAAGCAGTGCCAGCATCAGCTTATGAATCAGATCTTGCTGGCCAACAATTTGTTGCCCCAGCCAATTTTCGAGGTTCGCGAGGAGTTGGTAATTCACAGATCAGGCCTTAGTTACTGCGGTGTCAGAAATAGCGTGCTTTCTGACCATTACAAGGCCCGAACGTTCAAAAAACTCCTTTTGGCGGGAGCGTGCTCAGGCGAGTGGTCAGAAACCTGACAATTTATAGCATGTCAGAGCGTCTGTGAGGCCCTCTCGCCAGTCGTTTCGTCCTTCTCGCCAGCCTTCTAGCCATTTATTACGCGCTAAACCGGTCAAAAAAGGGCAGTTTTCCTTGGAGCGGCCGGCAAGGCCGAGTTGGTAGCCTTTGTCAAAGGCGCGTTGGATACGGTTTCGCTTGAGTCTTTTCATCGGTTCTCCCTTTGCTGGCGTCGTCCGCCAAGTGCAGGGAGAGGGGTGTCTCCCGACACATCGTTGTGCAGCCTCACCATGGTGAGGGGTCCGGGAAATGGCTGGCGGTTGGCATTGCCGCCGCAAGACACCCTGCGTTTCAGTCGCAGGGTGACCCGCTGCCCCCCGTGTGCGTTGCCCGCATCCGATTGGAGGGTTGCTGTTGTTCCCGCCGGGAAAGTGGCTCTTTTTTTTGACATTAGCGCGGCGCTGAGCCGCTGTCGAAAACTCTTTTTTTATCAGTACCGATTGCCTTCATTCGTCCAAGGCATAAGGCAATGTTCACGGGGCTTTCGGCCACCCTTATCTCGGTGGCCGGGTTGTGGAGGGTGATATTTTTTTTCGGGAAGGTCAGTTCACTGGCATTCACTGCAAGCCTATGAGCCGTGGGCATGGCGACATGGACGAGAGAAAGGGAGATTTTTCCGTAAGCTCGGTGATCCGGGTCCCATATCGAGGCGTACTTTTAGCGACCGGATGATCGAC
>JAAEZV010000294.1 GCA_018222695.1 Gammaproteobacteria bacterium | reverse complement strand
TGCTTGTCGACGTTGTCGCGCATCATGTCGAACTGATCGGGGTTGGGGAACATGGAGGGGTCCCGGTTCGCCGCGCCGTACCACATGATCACTTTTTCATCCTTGGCGATGCGCTGCCCGGCGATTTCAGTGTCTTCCATCGCGGTGCGCCGCATGTGCATCACCGGTGACACCATGCGCAGTGCCTCGTGGGACATCCGTTCGATCAATGAGGGGTCATCGAGCACCATCTGCCGCTGCTCGGGAAACTCGGTTAGCAGGCGGATCGTGCCCGAGAGGGAATTCCGGGTCGTATCATTGCCCGCAAAGATAATCAGCAGCCATGAGCCATCGAGGTAACCCTGCGACAGCGGCTTGTCGCCCAGCGTCGCGTTGGCGATGGTAGTCAGCAGATCCTCGCGCGGGTTGCGTATCCGGTCCGCCATCACCCGCTCGCCGTAGCTGAACATATCGTGCAGGATCTTCTCAAAGCGGAAGGGGAAGGAGGGCTCGGCGAGGAGCATCCGAAACGGGTGGGTGATGAACTGAGGGGCCAACTCGAGGTAGTGCATCCACTTGATGATGTCGGCGCGGTCTTCCTCGTCGACCCCGAGCATCTCGCACAGTGTGAACATCGGCAGTTCGATGGAGAACAGCTTGGCGAAGTCCACCACCGGACCCTGCCGCTCCATGTTGTCGAGCAAGTCGTCAATCTTGCGGCCCACCCGCTCCTTTAAGGTCTCGATATAAGCGGGGAAGAAAAAAGCCGCTTGCTGGGTGCGCAGATCCCGATGAAGATCCGCGTCGAGGTTAATGAGCGAGTTGTAGGCGGCATACATCAGCCGCTCTGCCCTACCCTTGTCGTTGCGCAGCACGCTCATATTGATGCTGCCTCGCTGGGAGGAAAAGATCTGCGGGTTGAGCTCCACGTGTTTGACGTCGTCGTAGCGCACCACGGACCAGAATCCAGAGGACGGCTTTTTGATCTGTGACCACATCACCGGCGCGTCCTCGCGCTGCGATAGAAATCGAAGGGTTGCCCGCGGGTCCAGGAGTTCGTGACGCCCAGCTTGAAGCCGGGCAAACGCGGATAGATCTCATCAAAGACCGGGTCGCGCGCGCCGGTATCGAGCAAGATGTCGTCGCTCACTGCCGGATGGTGTTCTATCGGTTGTGCGCTATTCATTGGATTCCTGAATAAGGTGCTGTGTCAGTTGGAGCCGGTGTAGGCTACGGCGATCATCTATGGGCAGATCATGGGGCTCAAGGTCGCATCATGCCAGTTAAGGGTCAGTTTTGGCTAAATGGCTGGTGCCGCAGTTGAGCGGAAGCGCACAGATCCGTCGCAGACGACGCCTAACAGCAGAGATGAAGCCCGTTTGCCGCTGAGCGCCGTATAATCCGCGTCGTTTCCCTGTGAGGTCCCGTTTTGCGGCTCTTTTTAACCTGTCTGATTGCCCTGTGCCTGCCCTTAACCGGCAAGGCCGAGTACTCCCGCACCTACCTCGATAGCCATCCACTGCAAATGGCCGCAGTAGGTGAGCTCGACATCGCGTATCGCATTGTCGGGCCCGGCCCAGGCAAACCCAAAGCCGTGGTCATCATGGGCTTGGGAGGTTCGAATGTGGCTTGGGGCGATGCACTGATATCGGGGCTGGCTAACGGCGGCTATGAAATCCTGTTACTGGATAACCGCGATACCGGAGCCTCGACCCGCTTCGATGAGTGGGGGCAGCCCGTTTTATGGTGGGAACTTCTCAAATACCGGCTGGGTTTTTCAGTCAACGCGCCCTACACGTTAAATGACATGGGGGCCGATATTGCCGGCCTCATGGACGCAGTAGGCTATAGCGAGGCGCATATTGTCGGCGCTTCGATGGGCGGCATGATTGCCCAAATTGTGGCGGCCCAGTACCCCGAAAAGACCCGGAGTTTGATCTCCATCATGTCGACGACCAATGCCCCGCACCTACCGCCGCCGACTGACGAGGCGGAGAATAGATTGCGCAATCTGGCGACCGGTGAAGCTGAAGCGGACCGCGAGCAGTCCATTCGTGATCGGGGATTTTACCCAGAGTCCATGCAGCGCCACCTGATGGCCATCTTCAAAACCGGTGATCGTACTGACGAGGTCGCCACGATCGAGGCGCCCACACTGGTGCTCCATGGGGCAGATGACGGATTGGTGCCGCCTGAGCATGGACGGCATACCGCGTCACTGATCCCGGATTCCCGCTTTTTGCTGATCGAGGGTATGGCACACGATATGCCCGAGGACATCATTCCGCTGTTGGTCTACGAGATGACTGGCCACATGGACGCCGTAGAGGCAAGCGCGCTCGCCACCCTGTAGCTGACAACATGAGATAAAGAAATGGCGCCCTGAGGCGCCATTTCTTTGCTCTCTTCATTTCCGATCAGAAATCCAGACGCACCCGCACGCCGATGTTTCGGCCCGGCAGTGGCACCTGATCCTTTACGAAGGACGAGTGATTGCGCGCCACCTCATCGGTGAGATTGCGAGCGAACGCTGTCAAGGTCAGACGCGTGGCATCATTGAAACCGAATGACCACGAGGCATCTGCGTTCACCAGCGTAAACCCGTCGGTCGCCGATTCACCGGGTGCCACGCTGGTCTGACGCTCGACATCCTTCACCAGCAACTTGGCGGAGAAATCACTCAGCGTGTAACGGGCGGTGAACATATTTCTCGCCGGCACGATCCGCGGCACATCGCCACCATTGGTGAATTCGGCGTCGACCTCGTCGCGTCCGAGGGTCAATTCCAGCTCACCACGGGGCAGTTCAAATCGCGTGCCGATCTCGATCTCATACCCGGTGAACTCAGCGTCCTGCTGGC
>JAAEZV010000293.1 GCA_018222695.1 Gammaproteobacteria bacterium | reverse complement strand
ACCATCAGCGGCAAGATCGCTGAACTGGCGGTAAGGAAGATCATCCATGGCGAGCAGGTTGGTAATCAAGACGCGCTCGCTAATCCCGAGGCGCTCGCCCTTTATGCAGCACTGCCTGAACTCGAAGCGGATTGATCTTGCTAAAAAGCCGTCTCAAGGGGGGCTATTTGACAGCCACTGCACGATTCGCTGAAGTGACGATATGAGCAAACTCTTTTTCCGTTACGGCGCCATGAACAGCGGTAAGAGCACCGCCATGTTGCAGGTGGCCCACAATTACGAGGAGCGCGACCAAAGCGTCGTGTTAGTCAAGTCTTCGGTGGATACCAAGGGCGACGATCAGATTGTGTCGCGCCTCGGCGTGACGCGTCGGGCAGATCTGCTGCTCTCTCCCGGCCAGGATCTGCGAGGGGCGCTAAAAGCGCTCTCCACTCAGCGGTCTGATCTCAGTGACGGCGTGGCCTGCGTGCTGATTGATGAGGCCCAGTTCCTCACACCCGAGCAGGTGGACCAGGCGCTGGCCATAGCCGTGCTGGACGAGATCCCGGTGGTCGCTTTTGGGATTCGCACGGATTTTCGCACCAAGGCGTTTCCGGGTAGCCAGCGCCTGATGGAAGTAGCGCACTCGCTGCAGGAGATGAAGACCATCTGCCGCTGCGGGAACAAGGCCGTCTTCAATGCCCGCTTAGGCGAGCACGGCATTATTCGCGAGGGCGAGCAGGTGATGATTGACGGCGAAGCTGCCCGATATGAGGCACTTTGCGCGCGCTGTTACTTGGAGGCTGATGGGGCCTGAGCCCGGATTGAGAGCACGCAGGTGCTCTGTGAGTAAATGAAGGGGAAATAAAAAAACAGCGGCCTGAGCCGCTGTTTTTTGTTCAGCGACCGATTGGCCGCATCGCTTGCTTTAGTGATCGTGGTGATGATCGTGGGAGTGGGGGCTGTGGTCATCGTGGTGGTGATGTCCGTGCCAATGATCGTGCCGATGGCCGTCGCTCTTGTGCTCGGTATCGTGGCCGTCCTCATTACCTCGTCTGGGCATGAACATCTCGAAGTCCTTGGGGCTGTGGGGATGGTTGTGATCCTTGCTGAAGGCCCAGTGATACAGCAGCGGGTCTCTGGCAAGCAGCCGCGCCTCTGATCGCTCCGCGTTCTCCACCGGTGTGCTCCACGGGTTGTAGTGGAAGTGGTTGAACAACTTGGAGTCGACCCGGCCCAGTGCAATACAGCCATACTCCGACGCGAATGCGCCGTGGTTGATGTACGCCGGTCGCCAGAAGTAACCCCCCGTTGGCACATCGCCAAACTGCATCATCCATGAGGTGCCCCAGAGGTGATACGACTCCTCGGCACAGTCGTGGTAGGAGATGTTGTCCTGATAAAAGTTCGGCGTCATGCAGTACAGGAACGTCATGGCGAAGGAGTTGGGGTTGTAATTGAGCAGCTTGATCATGCACCCCGACGCCACGCTGGGCTTGGCCACGTTGCCCGCCGCCCAGGGGATGTCCATATAACTGTCGACATCGTGATACAGCTGGGTTTGTGCTGAAGGGTGATGCTCTGTCGCCTCTTCATGACTCGGCTCGCCGGTGTTGTACATGTACAGCACAAGGCAGCCCTGATCCGAGCTGATCTCCGGCAGGGCATAGCCTGCGGGCACATAAAAGTAGTGGCCTTTGCGGCAGGTGCGGTCGCCTACCTTGAGCTCGCCTTCAATCACGATGAATTCATACTCGGACCACGAGAACCCGGGCGTGCGCTTGTACCCACCGTCAAATTGCACGGTCATGGAGCAGGCGCCGGTGTCGGTGTCCATGCTGAGCATCTTGTAGTGCATGCCCGTGCCGAAGCCGAGCAGCCGCATGGGCTTGAAGTGGTTATCTCGATCGCAAAACGGTTCGATATGGGGTCGTGCCATGGTTCAGCCCTCCTTTCCGTTGCGTGGGGTGTCGTCGCTGTCGACACCGTATTTCCAGACCACCTGATCCTTCCGGTCAGCGGGCTTCACGGGGAGGTCGCTTTCCGGAATGGGCATCTTGTCGTCGCCATCCATATTGAAACCGTTGGTGAGCAGTCGGTCGAAGAACTCCTGGTACCACTTCTCCCGGGTGGGGGCGAGCGCCTCCATGGCGGCCTCGATCTTGGCAAAGCGCTCTTCCTGCTCAGCAAGTTCCTCCTTGACCCACTCTTCCGCTTCCGAGCTCCGCTCGTGGTCTATGTAAAGGTTCTTAAATGTCATCGATGGTTCTCCTCTGCAATCTGGATGGCACCCTCGGATGTCAGGGTCGCCAGTTGATCCGGGCTGTATCCCACCTCACTGAGCAGCTCGCGGGTATGCTCTCCGAGGCCGGGCGGGAGCCGGCGGATACTCGCCGGCGTTTTTTCAAAATTCATGGGTGGGCTTGAAAAGCGCAGCCGTCCCTCGGTGGGGTGGTCATGCTCTTGCCAGAAACCACCTCCGACCAGCTGGGGGTCTTCAATCAGTTCGTCGAGTGTATTGACCACCATCATCGGCACGTTGGTATTCCCCAGCAGATCGACCCACTCCTGCCGCGTCTTCGTGGCGATAATCTCTCCGGTCTCGCGGTAGGACTCGTTGATGTTGGCCAGCCGCAGCGCCATGGTCTGAAAGCGTGGGTCCTCGGCCAGCTCGGGCTTGCCGGCAACCGAGCAAAAGGTGCCCCAGTGGTTATCCCAGTAGGGCAATACGGCAAGGTAGAGCCCGTCCGCGGTTTTGTAGGGTCTGCGATGGGAGGCCATCAGTCGCACGTAACCCGCCTTGTCCAGTGGTGGCTCGAAGCTCTGGCCCCACAGATGTTCGGTCATGACAAAGGACACCATGC
>JAAEZV010000292.1 GCA_018222695.1 Gammaproteobacteria bacterium | reverse complement strand
AGTTGTTGGGCATCTTGTCGATAAAGAAGGGCGCGCCCATCCGGTGCACCTGTGTGTCGCGGATGTATTCTTCTCCCAGCGTTGCAAGTTGTTCTGCAGACAAGTCCGCCAGATTAAACGGATATTTCTGATTGCCCTCTCGTTGACCCAGCCTGCGCAGTTTGCCGCTGATCGACAGCACATTAGGCAGCTCCAGCGTGCCATCGACCATGCTGTGCGAGGAGAGGATCTGCTCCAGTAGTGTCGATCCTGCTCGTGGCAGCCCGAGAATAAAGATGGGATCAGGTGCTGCGTGGCCGGTTTCACGATCGAAAACCTGACGGGTACACGCGGCGATTTGATCCTCGCACTCTTGAGTGGTGCCCTCTGCCTTATATTGCAGTTGCGCCTTCTTGATCGCGTTGCCTTTGGCATAGTGGTGAAAAGACTGCTGGTAATCTTTCCGATCCTCAAATGCTTTACCCAGCGCGAATTGCAAGTACACGCGATCCTGACCGCCGAGATGAGGGTTCTCATCCAGCGCCTGCATCGATGACAGCTCTTTATCGTCAAATTGGTACACCTTCAGGTTCGCCAGCGAGTACCAGGCGTCGCAATAAAAGGGCTGTGACTTCAGTGCGGCCCGATAAGCGGCGATCGCATCGTCCGATCGCCCGCCTGTCTTCAGCGCATGGCCTTTCGACACGTTCGTGACTGGATCGTTTGGCACGCGGCTGAGTATCTTGTCGAACAGCTCAAGCGCCGACTCGTAGTCTCCAAGTTGCATACTTTGAATGGCAAAGAGCGACTGTAGCTGGGGGTTATCCGGCGCCTGCTTCAGGAGTGTTCTGGCTTCGTCCACTGCACGCTGGAATCGCTGCCGTTTGCTCAAAATTTGGACGTAATCAATCCGCGCCTGACGGTGGCCCGGTTCAAACTCAACCGCGCTCTCAAGGAGAAATTCAGCATCTTCCAATACGCCATGGCGCACCGCGATCTCGGCCAGTACCCGCATGCCGTCAATGTGCTGCGGATTCCGCTGCATGAACTGCCGGCAAAGCTGCTCGGCTTTGTGTAGCTTGCCTTCGTGCAAAAGATCCCAGCTGGCCAGCAGGTTCGGCGGTAGAGCGTCTAGCCACTGCAGCCGCTGATTGATTTGCGCCGCGCGCTCTGGCGAGTCTTGTCCCAGCAAGTCACGTTGGGCCACCCAGCTGGCTTTGAGCCCGGGATTCAGATGGCAGGCGGTGGCATAGGCATTGAGTGCCTCGGTGATCATATTGGCATCTCGGTACAGGTGCCCCAGCTCCTGAAACGCTCTGCCGTAGGATGGGTTTTGATTAACCAGCTGGCGCAGCACGTTTTCCGCGCCGGCAAAATCACGCAGCAGTCGCAAACCCACCCCCCGCATATATTGCCCCATCACCGATTTTTGGGCGCCTTCGGGAAGGCGATCAAGCGTCTCGAGTGCGGCTGCGACTTCCCCCCGTTGAAGTAGCTGTTGTACGGGACCTAGTGCGTCCGGGGTATTGCTGGAGGGAGATGCAGTCATGAGTGCGTATCACATCGCGATGAAATGGGCAGACAAAAAAAGTGCCCCGATTGGGGCACTTTTTCAAGGGGTGTCTCTAACGACGAGTGATCAGAAGTCGAAGGAGACCCTAACGCCGAGGGTAGTGGGCGGCGCCAGTGCCAGACGCTCACGGTCGTTCACGTAGTTGGCACCAGTCACCACTTGCTCATCGGTGAGGTTAGTAACGAAGGCTTCGATCATCCATTTGTCCGCTGTTACCCCTGCGGTGACATTAGCCATTGTCCAGCTGGGTACATCCATCCGGTTAATGGTAATGATATCGCTATAAGAGCTCCCAGAGTGGCTAATGCTAGGCATCACGTGCGCGGTCCATCCGTTGCCCATAGTCCACTCATACCGAGCCCAAACGTTACCTTGGAACTCTGGCGCGTAGGCTAGCTCGAGGCCTTCCTTCACGTCAGTCGAGGGCGTCAGCGTATCTGTGATTTCGGTATCCAGGAACGAGAACGCCGCGCCCATAGTCAAGTTGTTTGTGGGCGCCCAAGTAATGTCACCTTCGATACCAGTCACTTCGGCATCGGCCGCATTGTCCGAGAAGAACAGGTTAACAATGCTCGTGTCGAAGATCGTGGTCTGCAAATCCGAAATGTCTAGGAAGAAAATGGCTCCATTAAAGCGCAGGGTGTTGCCAAGCATATCCAGCTTCCAGCCCAGCTCCATATTGATCAGTTCATCTGACAGCACTTCGAACGGCACGGTGTAGTCGTTGGCCGCCTGATACGCGCCGCCAGGACGGTTCAGTAGGCCGGTTCGGAAGCCTTCCGACCACGTGACGTACCACAAGTGATCATCGTTGGGACGCCAAGAGAGGGTCACCTTACCAATTACGCCATCATCTTCAGCCTTGTCAGGTGCGTAGATGCTGTTGACGATCCGCTGGTAGTTGGGATCATCTTCTGCTGGCAGATTGTTTGGTGAATATACGGGGCTGGCCTCGTAGGGGAAGAACCCGGAATAGGTCCAGCGGATGGACTGGTCTCCATCGTACAGGTCGTTAATGTTCGTGCCGAACTTGTTGTAGTCGGTTCCCGACATGTTGTAGAACGATCCGTTGGCGCTACCGGCCAGATCCGCTTCGTACTCAAACCAGCGCAAGCCGCCCGTAATCGATAAGCTATCGGTCAGATCGAAGGTGACCTCACCAAATACCCCCATCCGGTCATCTGTGCGAAGAATATCGTTTCGGAAGATCGTATCTCTGGGGTAGGGGCCGTTGCCTACCTTATAGCCACCCTGACCGTCATAGGGGTAGTTGTAGTTTTCAGGGAACCCGAAGC
>JAAEZV010000291.1 GCA_018222695.1 Gammaproteobacteria bacterium | reverse complement strand
CAAGGATATCTCCCGCCTCTGCAGTACCGCCTTGCTCGAGTGAAACGACACCGGCAACCCGGCTGCCAAATCGCTCATCGTCGAGTCCGAACACCAGGGCGTCGGCGACTTCAGGGTGGAGCTTCAGCGACTCTTCGACTTCTTCGGGGAATACTTTCTCGCCACCCGTATTGATGCAGTTTGAACCTCTGCCCAAAAGATTGACGGTGCCGTCAGCATCCACAGTCGCCATGTCTCCTATAAACGCATAGCGAGTGCCATCGATTTCCTTGAAAGTCTTGGCCGATTTTTCTGGATCTTTGTAATAACCCAAAGGCACCATGCCTCCCTGCGCCACCATGCCAACCTCACCCGAGCCAGGAATGACCTCTCGACTGCCGTCAGGTAGCAAGACCTTCGCTACGGGTAACAGCGTGAACTTGGCGGTTTCGCTGGGGGGCGTGTCCTTGGTCATGATGGACTGCCCCATTCCGCCTTCGGTTGAACCCAGGATATCTGCGATAGCTAACTCGGGTATGTGATCGATGAGGCCGCGCTTCACCTCGGTTGTGAACATGGCGCCCGATGAGATCATCAATTTCAAGCTTGACGTGTCCCAACGATCCGGTTCGGTCTCCAGCGCGCGCAGAAGCGGCTTGGCAAAGGCATCGCCGACGATAATGATTTGCGAAATGCGGTCGCGCTCGACCGTACTCCAGACCTCTTCAGGCTTGAAGCCGCGGTTCTCCAACAGCACGGATGTCCCCCCCAGCATGTGCGGAAACATCAAGCCCAGCCAGCAGCCTGTGCCGTGCATAAGTGGCGGTCCCGACATGGCTACGACCGATGTATTGGCATCCACCATCTGCCTTGCAGCGGGCCCGAATTGGTCTGCGTCTTCGAATGGAGGCAGTCCAATCATGGGTGGAAATCCGCGCATGAAGAACTCAGTGAAGCCATCCAGCGGATACATCACACCCTTAGGCATGCCGGTGGTGCCGCCGGTGTAGAGCATGTAGATCTCGTCGCCCTGAGGCTGAGTCCGCGCAGTGCCCGAGGCTTGAGCGAGAAAGACGTCGTAGGGAATGCCATTGGCGGGCCCCATCGAGCCATCCTCGGCGGGCCCATCGTCCACGCAGATCATGGCTTTCAGCATCGGTAGCCGGTCACAGATACGCGCTACCCGGTCACCGAGCGAGCTGTGAAAGACCACTGCTTCGATATCAGCATTTTCCAAAAGGTAGTGTAGTTCGTCGTCGAGGTAGCGGTAGTTGACGTTGATCGGCACGCCGCCAATTTTCATCGCCGCAAAATTGGTTTCGGCGTACTCCGGCGAGTTGTAAAGGTACATGCCGACTTTTGAGTCGTGGCTCAGCCCGGCATCAATCAACCCCTGTGCGAGACGGGCGGCGCGATCCTCATAGTCGCGCCAGGTTATCCGCCTTTCCCCCTGAATCAGCGCGATATGCTCGGGTACCGCATCGGCGACGGATTCCCAAATCAGCGAAAAGTGTGACTGCATCGTATGTTCTCTTTTTTATGCTTAGTGAAAACGAGGTGTTCACGGTAACTCTATCGTGAAACCCGTGGTTGTCGAGAGAGTGCCATAACCCATCGATCGGATGGGAGTGGCAGTGAGGTGAAGAATGTTTTAGTTTCTTCTGAGCCTCAAGGCCAACTGCGTTCTTGGCGAGGCAGCGGAGTGTGTTATGGCTACTGACCGAAAAACTGAAATCTTGCGTGCGGCGATTGAACTCATTGCTGATGAGGGGTACGGCAGCCTCAGCATGCGAGCTCTGGCGCGAGCAAGTGGTATGAAGCTGGGTGCACTCCAGTACCACTTCCGAACCTGGGATGCCTTGCTGGCCTCGTTGGTTGCCTACATCGAATCGGAGATTGTCTCGGCTTTTGAGTCGGGAGTGGGCGAGCTGGATCAAGTGAGCGTCAGGGACATGATCGCATTCATGCTCGATGAGCACGTTGGCACCGCTGATGGCCTGTTCAACGACCGTCTGTGGGCTCAGCTGTGGGCGATGGAGCAAGTCGAGCCCTTGATCTCGGATCTCTTGGAAGAGGTCTACGCGAAGTTTCTTGCTCATCTGGAGGTTAAGCTTGTCAGGGCGGGTGTAGCTCAGCCTAGAGCGGAGGCGCTGGCATTGATCAGTATGGTTGAAGGCGAGTCGCTGTTTACGGGTAGCGGTCGACGCTGGGAAAAGGACAGGCCAGCAGTTCGTCATAGTATTCTTCACCTGGTCGACGAGCGCTACGGAACAGTGTAGATCGCATGTTCCTGCAGCCATCAGGTTTGCTCTTCAACTGCGCGATAGGCTGCATCAAATGCGGCATTCATCAGCGCCACCGCCTCTGAATCAGAATTAGCGACGGAAATACGCCCGAACTGTGCTCGGCCTTTCTCGTGAGGCGCTTGGCCTGCCTTCCATTCAGGATCATCCAGTTTGACGTAGGGATAAGCGTAACCGTGAGGGATACGATTCACGGTGATGGCCTCGATGTCTGACTGATGCTGAAACCCGAACTGTCCGAGCATTGACTGCAACTGCTCGCGAATCTGTTGCTCGTAATCACTGAATTGGGTCCGGTAAATCTGGGTGCGCGCCAGGCGGAGCTGGTCACGCGTGGAGAGTTTGGGGTCCGGTTTTGCCATAGGCATCGGTGAATGCATCATGAAGATAACCATCGGATCGTCAGGCCCCCGGGGAGGCTCAAATCCGCCAACAGCGACCGTCGGTGCGCAGCTGACCCACTGAAACGGATCGTAAGGGCACTGAAAGAGCGTGGCGCCAGCCTTGGAAAAGGCTTCCCCGTCACGAACCTGCACGTTGGCGTACACGAACGGCGTTTTCACCCCATAGGCC
>JAAEZV010000290.1 GCA_018222695.1 Gammaproteobacteria bacterium | reverse complement strand
AGCTCATGAATGATGCCGCTGAGACCCTGCTAGGCGAGCACGACTTTAGCGCGTTTCGGGCGGCGAGCTGTCAGGCATCCTCACCCAATCGATGTGTCACGGCCTGCGCTGTTACCAGACAAGGTGACTATGTCGTCGTCGACATCACCGCTAACGCTTTTTTGCACCACATGGTGCGCAATATTGTCGGTTCACTATTGGCCGTAGGCTCCCAGTCGGCATCAGTCGAGTGGTTTGAGATGGTGCTGAGGAGTCGAGATCGTACCCAAGCTGCGGATACCGCGCCGGCTGAGGGCCTGTACCTTGTCAGTGTGGCCTATCCTGCAGCGTTCGGACTCCCGGAGACGCCTGACGGACCGACCCTTCTGTGGGGGCGTCTATAAGCCGCCTGAATACTGCTAGAATACGTGTTTAGGGACGGGGGCGAGCCGTGCGTATCAAGATCTGCGGCATTACGAGACCCGAGGACGCTGAAGAAGCCCTTTCACTTGGCGCTGATACCGTAGGCTGCGTGTTCCAGGATGCAAGCGCCCGACACGTGACGGCGGAGATTGCGCGAGAGATTCACGCTGCTATCCGTGGGTCGGGCACGCTGGTCGGATTGTTTGTTGATCCGACTGTCGAGCTGGTTAGGACGGTGCTTGATCGGGTCGAGCTGGATGTTTTGCAGTTCCATGGCCAGGAAAGTCCGCCATTCTGTGAACAATTTGAGCGCCCCTACCTGAAGGCTGTGGCGATGTCAGCTGATGTTGACTTGTCGGCCGTGAATCGTGCGTATTGCTCCGCCCGCGGGTTGCTGTTGGATAGCGCGCACGCTGGTCAGTTTGGTGGTACCGGCCAACGGTTCGATTGGGAATGGATTCATGAGGGGCTCGAGAGGCGGTTGATGTTAGCGGGCGGACTGAACCCTGAGAACGTCGCCGATGCGATTTGTCAGGTGCGACCTGCAGCGGTTGATGTCAGCAGCGGTGTCGAGAGAGAAAAGGGCGTCAAGGACAGTGACCGGATGAGGGCTTTTATCGAAGCCGCTTTGTCGGAAATGAGCGAAGGTGGATTATGACCAGTGAAGTAACTCCTGAATTATTTGCGTCAGTGCCAGACCAGAATGGCCGGTTTGGCCGATTTGGCGGCAAGTTTGTCGCAGAGACCCTGATGTCGGCGCTCTCGGATTTGGAGCAGTTGTATCAGCGGCTCAAAGACGACGCAGCGTTCCAGCGAGAGTTCGACGAGGACCTCGCGCACTATGTGGGTCGCCCTTCACCCTTATATGAAGCGGCCCGGCTATCCGATGCCATTGGCGGTGCGAGGATCCTGCTCAAGCGCGAGGATTTGAATCACACCGGTGCGCACAAGGTGAACAACACGATTGGGCAGGCACTGCTAGCCAAACATATGGGCAAGAAAAGGGTGATCGCCGAGACCGGGGCGGGCCAGCATGGAGTGGCCAGTGCGACGGTTGCAGCAAGACTCGGTTTAGAGTGCCACGTATTTATGGGTGAGGAGGATATCCGCAGACAAGCGCTCAATGTGTATCGAATGAAGCTCTTGGGTGCGCAGGTTGTCTCCGTGACCTCGGGCTCACGGACTTTGAAAGACGCCATGAACGAAGCCATGCGTGACTGGGTCACGAACGTGGAGGATACCTTCTACATCATTGGCACGGTCGCAGGTCCTCATCCTTATCCCATGCTCGTCCGGGACTTTCAGAGCGTCATTGGGCGTGAGGCGCGTGCGCAGAGCTTGGCGCAGTGCGGTAAGTTGCCGGATGCGCTGGTGGCCTGCGTGGGTGGCGGCTCCAATGCAATCGGACTGTTTCACCCCTTTCTGCAGGATGAGAGCGTAGCGATGTACGGCGTTGAGGCGGGTGGCAAGGGCTTGGAGACCGGTGAGCACGCAGCCCCGCTGTCGGTCGGCAGTCCTGGCGTTCTGCACGGTAACCGCACCTATCTGATGCAGGATGAAGACGGACAGATCCTTGAGACCCACTCTGTGTCTGCCGGACTCGATTACCCCGGCGTAGGGCCTGAGCACGCCTGGCTGAAGGATATCGGCCGGGTTCAGTATGTCGCGGCTAACGATGATGAGGCCTTGGCAGCTTTTCATCGACTGACGCGCGTCGAGGGCATCATGCCCGCACTGGAGACGGCGCATGCGATGGCGCATGCTGAGAAGCTTGCCGCTAGCATGTCGCCGGAGCAACACATTGTGGTGAATCTATCCGGACGAGGCGATAAGGACATCCTGACGGTGGCCGCCCTCGACGGCATCGAAGTCTGATCATCGCGATGAGTCGTTTAACACAGGTCTTTGCCGATCTGCAGTCTGACAAGCGCAGAGGCGTGATCCCATACGTAGTGGCGGGCGACCCCAGTCCTGAGGGCACGGTTTCTTTGCTACACAGCTTGGTTGATGCTGGCGCAGACATTCTGGAGTTGGGGGTGCCATTTTCCGACCCGATGTCTGAGGGACCGGTGATTCAGAAAGGTCATGAGCGTGCGCTGGCGAATGGCATGAGCCTGCACCGGGTGCTCAGCACGGTGGCAGAGTTCCGGAAAGACAATGATCGGACACCCATCGTAATGATGGGCTACGCCAACCCGATCGAGCGGTTTGGCTACGAGGCCTTCGCGGCGGCCAGCGCTGAGGCGGGGGTCGATGGCTTGATTACCGTCGACCTGCCCCCCGAGGAGGTAGACACGATCGACGGCGCTCTGAAGGCTGTCGGTCTCGATAATATTTTTCTGATTTCGCCGACCACGCCCGAGCCCCGCGTGCAAAAAATCGTTGAGCGGGCACGCGGGTTCATATACTACGTCGCAGTGAAGGGCGTGACCGGTTCGGGGGAGTTGGACACCGATGAAGTGGCTCGCAGCGTTGCCC
>JAAEZV010000289.1 GCA_018222695.1 Gammaproteobacteria bacterium | reverse complement strand
TCAATGATGGGCGCGGCACGGTGGCCATGGCCAGTGAGCAGGCGCTGAGTAATGAGGCGTCAGGCTGGGTCGAGGCGCGCTATCACCAACCCTTCTTGGCACACGCCTGCATGGAGCCTATGACCGCGACGGTATCGGTAGAGACAGACCGCGTTCTGGTTTATGCACCGACCCAGTCACCCAAGCGCAGCGCCGAGCAGGTGGCGGCGCATTTGGGGCGGCCGGTCGCTGACATTCAGATGTTCAATACCTATCTGGGGGGCGGATTTGGTCGCAAGGGGCTCGATTTTGGCGCGACTTTTCAAGCGGCAACCCTCTCTGCACAACTCGGGCGCCCAGTACAGGTGATCTGGGATCGAGAGACTGACATCGAGCAGGATCAATTTCGACCGGCGGCTGCCTATCGATGCAGGGCGCGGCTGGATGACGCAGGTATGCCGACCGATCTGGAACTGCGGATCGCCACCCAGTCGCTCAGAAAACAGTTATTCCCGCAGTTTTATCATCCCGAGATTGTCGAGGTCTCCCCCACGCCTTTTCCCTATGAGGTGCCGGCACTGGAAATACGCTGGTGCGAGGTTGATCTGCCCATTCGGGTGGGTTTCTGGCGCGCGGTGCACAGCTCCGCTCACCCCTTTGCTATCGAGTCTTTTATCGATCATCTGGCGCATCAAACGGGGCAGGACCCCTATCGTTACCGGCGCGCATTGCTATCCCAAAAGCCCCGGTTAAGGGCCGTGTTGGACAAAGCGGCCGATCTGGCCGGATGGGGGCGGACCCTGCCCGCAGGTCATGGCTTGGGTATTGCCTGCATCGAAGGCTGGGGGAGTTTTTGTGCACAGGTGGCGGAGATTTCGGTTTCGTCCGAAGGTTTCAGGGTCGAGCGTATCTGGGTCGCGGCAGACTGCGGCGTCGTGCTGTGTCCGGGCACGGTCGAGGCACAGCTGCAGGGTGCCGTCGCGGATGTGTTGGGTATGGTGCTGGCGGGTGGCGTGTCCTTTGATCGCGGTGCTGCCGTTCAAAATAACTTCCACACTTATCCGATGCTGAGATGCCACCAAATGCCCGAGGTCACAGTCTCCATGGCGGCCTCGGAGGAGGCCCCCGGTGGCGTCGGCGAGTTGGGCGTGCCCTGTGTCGCGGCAGCCGTCGCCAACGCGGTATTTGCCGCCAGCGGCCACCGCGCTACCGAGCTCCCGATTCGTCTAGGGAATGCCTGACCCCTCAGGGAGTGGATGCTTCGGCTAACCGCCTCAGCGTATTCGAGCGTTTGTCCTCGCCGTCATGGCTCCATCCCGGGGCCAGAAACAGGTAGCGAAGAGCGTTCTGCCAACCCCCCGCACGACGGAGGTCCTGTGCGATGTCGGTGTATTCACCAAAAGCGACCTTTATCGGGTGGTGAGTGGCGATATTTCTTGTGAGACCGTAGCGGACCGGTTCAGCCTCGATTTCGGGGCTAAACGTGCCGAACAGGCGATCCCAAATAATCAGCACGCCGGCGTGGTTGCGATCCAGATATCTGACGTTTGAAGCGTGATGAACCCGGTGGTGGCTTGGAGTATTGAAAAACCACTCAAACCAGGCGGGCATCCGGTCGATCGTCTCTGTGTGCAGCCAGAACTGGTAGATCAGACTGAGGCTCATCATGGTGATAATCATCACCGGATCAAATCCCAGTAATGCCAGCGGGCACCAGAACAGATATTTAATGACCCGCTCACCAACACCCTGGCGGAGCGCCGTGCCGTAGTTATAGTACTGGGAGTTGTGGTGTGAGACATGCCCCGCCCACAAAAACCGCACTTCGTGGTTGGCGCGATGAAAGCTGTAGTAGGTGAGGTCATCCAGAAAAAACAGCAGCACCCACCACTGTGGCGCCCTGCTCACCACCTCTTTGAGCGGCGAGAGTTCCCAGCACACAAACATCAGCAGCACGCCACCGAGTTTCGGCAGCACATCGACCACTACGGTCAGCAACATCACGCCCATTGAAGCCAAAAAATCCTGCCGCTCATACAGCGCCAGCGACTTCCGCCACGCCACTGCCCACTCGATCAGCAGGGCGGTAAAGAACAGGGGCAGGGCATAGATGACCCAGTCATCCTGCAGCAGCGCAATGGCCTGTGGCAGTAGATTGTCCATTGAAATTACCTCGTGCCTAGCTCTGCAGGTTGGGGACTGTCCGCGAGATCCTTTGACTCGCGACGCAGTTGTGTCAGTTGTGCCATGATCGAGACCGCAATCTCCATGGTTGTTTTGGACCCAATTGAGAGCCCTACCGGGGCGTGCAATCTGGCCAGCGCATCGTCACTCAGTCCCAACTGTGACAGGCGTTGCAGTCGTTTTTCGGTGGTGCGCACTGAGCCCAGCGCGCCAACATACCAGCAGGCTGAGTCCAGCGCCTCCATCAGGGCCATGTCGTCCACCCGGGGGTCGTGGCTCAAAGTGATCACTGCGCAGTGCTCGTCTGCCGCATGTTCCCGCACCACATCGTCGGGGAGCCCCAGTATTTTATCTACTTCGGGTCCCTGCCATTGATCCAGTGCCCACTCTCTCGAGTCCGCCAGCAACACTTCGTAGTCCATGGCCAGTGCCAGCGTGCTGAGGTTGGCGGCCAACTGTCCGGCGCCAACCAGAAGCAGTCGATGTCGCGGTCCGAAGCAATGGGTCAATGTGTCGTCGCTTTTTTCAAGTGGCGCGAATTGCTCGGCTGGGCTGATCTGGGTTTCGCCACTTTTTAGAAAAACACTGCGACTCAACGTCTGCCGCGTCGACATGGCGTTGTAGGCCTCGGTCACCCATTCCAAATCTTTTTCATCGAGCTGCTGAATCGCCAGTTCCAGCCGGCCACCGCAGGGCAGCCCCCATTTCTCATTATCCTCGGCGCTGACACCATAGT
>JAAEZV010000288.1 GCA_018222695.1 Gammaproteobacteria bacterium | reverse complement strand
GAAATACTGAGATGTCACTGCGCTCCTCAGCGGGCTTAAGCCCAGCAAGGCAACTGTCCGTCACCCGCATTGCCACGATGCTACTGGCCTGCTGGGTGAGCTGCGGACAGGCGGCCGAAGAATGGCCACTGATCGTGACTGCAAATCAAAGTGGCCAGTGTGCGCAAGCGCTCTCTAAGGGCCGGCAGCAGAAAGGTACCGATGGTATTACCACACCGTTCTCCTTGCTTAACTGGAACGTAGAAAAAGCGCAGCATCCCGGCTTGGTTCCCGAGTTTGCGGCCTACGCTGAGCGCTCGGACCTGATCTTTCTTCAGGAAGCCGTGCCGCTCAAAAAAGCCGAGACGGTCATCGCGCAGTCCCTATATGAGGCGTTTGTGCGGGGTTACGTGCAGAACGAAATCGATACGGGCGTGCTCACCCTCGCACGCACGCCGCACTTGGTGCACTGCCAGCTACTCGCAACGGAGCCCTGGCTGCGCACCCCCAAGGCCACCAGCGTCACTCTCTACCCATTGGCCGGGAGCAATGCCTCGCTGCTCACCATCAACCTCCACGCCGTGAACTTCAGCTTCGGGGTCAAGGAATATCGCTTTCAACTGGAGGCAGCAGCTGCACTGATGCGGGCGCACCGGGGACCCGTAATCTTTGGCGGCGATTTGAATACCTGGAGCGACCGGCGGCAGGCCACCCTCGATGCCGTCACAGACGAGCTCGGGCTGACCGCAGTACCCTTCTCACCCGACCATCGCACCAGCCGCTTTGGGCGACCGCTGGATCACATCTATGTGCGCGACTTGACCTGGCAGTCATCCGAAACCGTGCAGGTCGAGACATCGGACCACAACCCGTTGATCGTCACTTTGCAACGGCACGGCTCATGACCCGCTTACTGCTCTCACTGATTTTGCTGGCAGGGTGCATCGCAACCGTGCGCGCAGACACGACCGCCGACGAAGAGATCCGCGCTTTAATACAGGCCGTGGCGGAGAGCGGCTGTGAATTTAATCGCAACGGTTCACTGCACTCAGCCGAGGCAGCGGCGGAGCATCTTGAACTCAAATATTCCCGGGGTAAACGCTACGCTAACTCCGCTGAGGCGTTTATCGACCGTCTGGCGAGTAAAAGCTCCTGGAGCGGAAAGCCCTATCAAATGATCTGTGACGGCGAGGTACATCCCGCAGGAGATTGGTTAACGGCCACCCTCGCCACAATCAGATCAAGCTGAAACACCATGCGAGCGGCGCGGCCTCTGACCATTACCTGAATGCTTGGACCGCGCGGCTTGCCCAATTTATGCCGCCTGAAAGCGAGCCAGATTGGAGAGTGCAGCGGGGGTGTCTGGGATGACAGCGTCGCAACCACCCCACAAAGCCTTATTAGCGAGCGCGCTGTCGAAGCATTCGATGAGCGCATGAATCTGACCATCCCGGACTTTAAAAATGTGGACGTAGGTCTGATCGTAGCGCTCGCCGGTCAGCGCCACGCCATTGTTCTGCGCCATGGCCACCACCACCTCGCCGCCGTCAAACACCACCCGGTGATCCGCACAAAAAGTGATTTCCTCGGGGTTAACGCGACCAAATACGGCAGGAGTCACATCCTCAAAAAAACGCTGCTTACCCTCATAGACGCCGGACAAGACATGATCCTGTGTCGGGCATATCAGGCAAAATTCGTCGGCGATGAGGCTCTGCAACGAGGGCGTGTCCCCGGTTCGGATCGCTTCATAAAACTGGTCAACAATATGGCTCATAGGAACATAACCTCTGTATGGCTAAATGGTGGTTCCTGTCAGGGCGATAGCGGCTCAATATCCTGCTAGGGCATGACAACAGAGTGACGACGCCCCTCCTCAAGTCTCAGCATCCGGCGCCTCACTGGCGCGCAGCGACTGCACGCCCCGAATGACAAAGTGAATAAAAGCGATCCACAAGGTCACGTAGGCGAGGGTAAAGCCCCACTGCCAACCCAGATAGCCGAGCACCACGCCCGTAACCGGTACCATCGCCAGCCAGTGGCCCGTTACCCAAGCCGAATGCTTCCAGGAGAAGTACACGGCGCTAACGGCCGCAACAAGCATCAGGATCGCGAAAAGATCCTGTGCCCAGGGGCGGGTGTACATCAGGCCGCCCAGCACCACTGCAGCGATTCCCGCTATGGCGTGGGCCAGCGCGCCGACATCAATGCCGCTCTGCGGCGCTGGTTCTGTGGGGATATCGCTCATGCTGGCAACCTGTGTGTCACCACTTTATTGTTGCTAACAAACCGATCTCGTTAATCAGCCGCGGTCGCGAATCTGCTACACCATTCACGGGTTGCGCCCTCAAGGGGTGAGATCCCGGATATAGCCGAGCACATTGGGGTAGTGCGTGGTGGGAGTGCCGGTGGCCCTCAGGGCCGCGACCGCCTCATCCGACACCGCGCCATATAACTCAACAGTAAATTCGTCCAAAAGCGGCGAGACCGCCTCGAGGTACGCACCCAAATCGGCATTGTTCAGGTGGAAGACCAGCGCCTCACTGTTCTCATAGACCTCGGTCCAGATAAAGCCCTGAGGGTCGGATGGGTCCTGATCAAAGGTATGTAACAACATACCCGGCTCGCCGGCCTCCACTTTCTTATCAACAGCCGCAGACATCGCCACCACTTGATCAGCCTGACCGGGCAACGCATGCAGACGTGCAATCAAAACAAAAGCCGATGGCCCTGCGGGCAGCGGGTCCTGAGCCTGCACAGCAGAGGACATCATCACCGCCGCCAAGGTCAGGAAACAAAATAGTCTAGGTAACATGACGCTCCCCCAATCCAAAAGAAAGCTCAGCTTAGACGAATCCATCATCTTCTGCGAAACTTTACCGATACAGCTGGCCTTAGCTGATGACCCCGGAGCCGAGGTCCAAGTCA
>JAAEZV010000287.1 GCA_018222695.1 Gammaproteobacteria bacterium | reverse complement strand
TTTCCTTGTAACGCGGCGCAGGTCACAATTCGCCAATGAGCGACGCCACGCACACTCCCATGATGCAGCAGTACCTCGCGATCAAAAGCGAGCATCCGCACGAGCTGCTTTTTTACCGCATGGGCGATTTCTACGAGCTCTTTTACGACGATGCTGAAGCCGCATCGAAGCTGCTCGATATCACCCTGACCAGTCGCGGCAAATCGGCCGGTGAGGCAATCCCCATGGCCGGCGTTCCCTACCACGCAGCCGAGAGCTACCTGGCACGGCTCGTGAAAGCAGGTCGCTCTGTGGCTATCGCCGAGCAGATCGGTGATCCCGCAACCAGTAAAGGGCCGGTGGAGCGTGAGGTCGTGCGCGTCGTGACACCAGGCACGCTGACTGATGAGTCTTTGCTGGAAGCGCGGCAGGACGCGCTGATTTTGGCAATTGCGGTGAGCAAAACGGGCTATGGACTGGCATGGTTGGATGTCAGTAGCGGTCGCTTTCTGGTCTCCGAGGTAACAGACGATGTGGCGCTGGAGGCGGAAGTCGCGCGGCTCGCTCCGGCAGAAATTCTGATACCTGAATCGAGCCATCTTGGGGACGAGCCTTGGCACGGCGCGCTGCGTCGTCAGCCCGACTGGAGCTTCGACGAGACCAGTGCTCGGGAAGATCTGCAGCGACAATTCCAGACCCGAGACCTCGATGGTTTCGGGTGCGGCGGTCTCACGGTGGCGATCGGCGCCGCCGGCGCGTTGCTCTCCTATGTCAAAGACACCCAGCGCAGCGACCTACCCCACATCCGTGGCATCCACCTAGAATCGCAAAGCGGCGCGGTGATTCTCGATGCGGCGACAAGACGCAACCTGGAAATCGACCTGACACTGAGTGGCGGCGAGCAACACACGCTCTACGCGGTCTATGACAGCACGGTAACCGCCATGGGCGCCCGGCATCTTCGCCGTTGGCTGCACCGGCCGATTAATGACCGCGGTGAAATCGAGGGGCGGCTCGACGCAGTGGAATCTATGGTTCAGGAGTATCGCTTTGAGCCACTCCGCGAGGCACTCAAGGAGATCGCTGATCTGGAGCGGATTCTTTCGCGGGTCGCGCTGGGCTCAGCCCGACCCCGGGATTTGAGCCGACTGGGAAGCAGCCTGGCCCAATTGCCGCTGATACGAAGCCGTCTGCCCGCCGAATCCACCCTACTCGAACAGCTGTCCACCGCTCTGCCCGATTACGAGGTGCTGACTGAACTTCTCGAGCGCGCCATCATCGAGAACCCGCCGGTATTGATCCGCGACGGGGGCGTGATTGCCGCGGGCTACGATGAGGAGCTCGACGAGCTGCGCGGCATCAGCGACAACGCGGGCGCCTATCTCTTGGAGCTGGAACAGCGCGAGCGCGATGCGACCGGCCTGTCGACGCTCAAGGTGGGATACAACCGGGTACACGGCTATTACATTGAGATCAGCCGCACTCAGTCAGAACAGGCGCCCGATACCTATCAACGCCGCCAGACGCTGAAAAACGTCGAGCGGTTCATTACGCCCGAACTCAAAACCTTCGAAGACAAGGCGCTTTCCAGCAAAAGCCGCGCACTGGCGCGGGAAAAACACCTTTATGAGGCGCTGGTTGCAGACGTAGCGGAATCTCTAGCCCCGCTGCAGGCGACCGCCACCGCGCTGTGTGATCTTGATGTGCTCGGTTGCTTTGCAGAGCGGGCGACGGTGCTTGATCTCTGCCGGCCCCGCTTTACCGATAAGACCTTGCTGCAGATTGAAGGAGGTCGTCACCCAGTGGTGGAAGCGGTGCGGGATGTGCCCTTTATTGCCAACGACACACAGCTTGATCACAGCCGGCGGATGCTGCTGATCACAGGCCCCAATATGGGCGGTAAGTCCACCTACATGCGGCAAAACGCACTGATCGCGCTGCTCGCCCATGTCGGTGCGTTTGTGCCCGCGCAGGCGGTCTCCTTGTCCTGTCTGGATCGCATCTTTACGCGGATCGGTTCTTCCGATGATCTCGCGAGCGGCCGTTCCACGTTTATGGTCGAAATGACCGAGACCGCCAATATTCTCCACAATGCCACTGAGCGCAGCCTGATCCTCATGGACGAGATCGGTCGCGGCACCAGCACCTTTGACGGTCTGAGCATTGCCTGGGCTACGGCGTTGGCACTCGCCAATCAGGTGCAGGCTCTCACGTTTTTTGCGACGCACTATTTCGAGCTCACTGCGCTACCCGAGCAACACCCTGCGATGGCGAACGTCCACCTCGACGCCACCGAACACGAAGATCACGTCGTGTTTCTCCACCAAATTCAAGAAGGCCCCGCCAACCGCAGCTTCGGATTACAAGTGGCCAAGCTCGCGGGCGTCCCCAAAAACATTCTCGACGCTGCCAAAGACAAACTTCATGAACTCGAGAGCGGCGTTAGCGCCGGTCCGCCTCCCGCCCAGGCCGAGTTGTTTATGGCCTCGCCGCCGCCCGCTTCCGCTCCGCCCTCACCCACACTGGAGGCACTGCGATCATTGGACCCCGATAACCTCAGTGCCAAAGCAGCCCTGGACTGGATCTATCAACTGAAACAGAAGCTTGACGATGAAACCTGACCAGTTTTCAAAACACTTCACAGCCAGTATCCTTCGCATCGGGATGAGTGAGGTATCGGTATGACGTTCGTTGTTGGCGAAGATTGCATCAAGTGCAAGCACACTGATTGCGTTGAGGTGTGCCCCGTAGATTGTTTCTACGAGGGCCCCAATTTTCTGGTGATTCACCCGGACGAGTGCATCGACTGTGCGCTGTGTGAACCCGAGTGCCCTGTCGATGCGATCTACTCCGAGGACGAACTGCCCAGCGATCAGGAGTCGTTCCTGCAGTTGAACGCAGAGCTGGCTGAGGTCTGGCCCAACATTACC
>JAAEZV010000286.1:2714-2923 GCA_018222695.1 Gammaproteobacteria bacterium | reverse complement strand
CTCTGGAGGGTATTGAGCCAAATTGCCCAGAGACTCGGCCGCCACCCAATGCGGAAAAGTATGGGCGAAAAAAACCGCAAGGCATACGGCGAATAGACTTTGCTTGGCGTTCATTTGTACGCTCGATTCGTGTCAGTTAACGCGTCAATCCAAACCATATCGCGGTTCAGCAAGGTCTGGCCAGCGGGACACACGGCAGCGCGGGAGAA
>JAAEZV010000286.1:0-2704 GCA_018222695.1 Gammaproteobacteria bacterium | reverse complement strand
TGGCCATTTGAAGATATACTGACTCCACGCTGACCTATTCCGACTTTGACCCGCAATCCCAAATAAGGAAAACCGTGCATGACAGCCATCACAGCAGGTGCGCCCTCCTCCAATTTTTTCCTCGACGGCAACTTCAGTCCCGTACATGAGGAACGCGATACCGAGGATATGGAGGTGATCGGCAACATACCGACCGACCTGCAGGGCCACTTTCTTCGTGTGGGTCCGAACCCCGTGCATGTGTTCAGTGAAGAGGCGTATCACACCTTTGATGGCGACGGCATGATTCACGCCATGGAGTTCCGTGACGGCAAGGCACGCTACCGGAATCGCTTTATCGAGAACGAGGGCTTCAAGCTCGAACAAGAGCGCGACGACTGGGTTTACAAAGGCATGAACTCCCTGATGGATCCCACGCCTTCACGAATTCCCGAGGGCGCTCCGAGCTCCAAGAACCTTGCGAATACTGCTTTCGCGTACCACAACAACACGCTTTACGCGTTACATGAACCCTCACAGCCAACAGTGATCAGCCTGTCCGATCTGGCAACTCAGGGCCCGACTGATTTCGACGGCAAACTCACCCATCCCTTCACCGCTCACCCTAAGGTCGATAAAAAAAGCGGGGAGATGATCGCCTACGGCTACTCCTTCCAAGCGCCCTTCGTGAGCTATTCGGTGATCGACAAACACGGCGATCTGGTGCACACCTGCCCTATTACGATCCCACGATCCATCTTCATGCATGACTTCGCCGCGACAGAAAAATACACCCTGTTTCTCGACTTCCCGATTACGCTCGATGTCGGACGCGCCATCGCAGGTGGTCCCGCTGTCGATTTCGAGCCGCAGTATGGATCTCGTATCGGTGTCATGCCGCGCTTTGGGACTGATGCAGATGTTCGTTGGTTCGATGTCGAGACTGGCGTTGTCATCCATACCGCGAATGCCTGGGATGAAGGTGACGAAGTGGTGTTACAAGCCTCAAGATCCAACACGGCTGATATTGCCGGTGCCGGCACCTCGGAAGGCAACAACCTTCAGGAGAATCAGGGTCGGCTGCACGAGTGGCGCATAAACCTAGAGACCGGTGCCGTCAGCGAACGCACGCTAAGTGACACACCCTGTGATTTCACGCGGGTCAACGACAACTATGCCTGCCACAAAACCCGGTATGTGTACGCCGGTATCTTTAATACTGAGCGCGCCTTCACGTTCGACGGCATCATGAAGTACGACAAGGAGTCGGGCGTGACCACCGAGTATGTGTTAGGCCCCAATCGACATGGTGGCGAAGCCGTGTTTGCGCCCAAGGTCGGCAGTGTTTCAGAGGACGACGGTTACTTGGTGTGTTTTGTCCATGACGAGGCTGAAAACCAGAGCGAGTGCCAGATTATCGATGCACAGGACATTACTGCGGGGCCCGTCGCCACCATCATCATGCCGTTTAGAGTGCCTTACGGATTTCATGCAGGTTGGGTGGGTGCTCAGTAAGTACTCTCTCGTTTGACGCAGTAATGTCTGCGGCCTGGGCTGAAGTAGAGGCAGACTTACTTTAGGGGCAGTGAGTCCCATTGCTCCCAGTTAATTGTCCTGCCGGGATAAGCAGGGTTCTCAAAGGGCCAGTCTGACGCTAACCAATGTTGCACTACGTCGAAAAGCTCCTTGTCCAAATCAGTCGCTGCTTCACTTTCCCGCACCCATAAAAACACTTCTACGTCATGCCCCGCCTTGTCAGTCGGGTAGAAGTAAACGCAGCCCAGCACTTCAGATTCGTCGGGCGCCACCATCGTGTAGGCAAATGAAGTTCGATTCTGGAACTCCTTTTCGTGCCATCCGAGATCGATGAGATTCTGCCTGAGAGTCAGTCCTCCCGGCCAACCACTGTCTGGCCATACTTTGCTAACGCGCGCAGCACTTGAGGTCACCGCCTCAAAATCTTTTTCAACATCGTCGATCGAAAGCATGCGCAGCGTAAACTTCGCCGTCGCAAACTCGTTTGGAACAACAAATTCGGTAGGCACGAATTGATGTTTTGATCGGGAACCCATGGTCTTTTTGATCGTCTGGGTGACCTCGTTACGAGGATGAGTAGCCAAAGTGCCGCGCGTAGCGAGTCTCGTAAATGCGATCTACCAAAGTTGTCGGTATCAGATTGCGGCCCTCATTCAGCACCTCGAGAACGTTTGCAGGAATATCCTTATCCTCCGTTGCGTTTCTGCGCTCAAGACTGAATTCAGGTCGATCCACAAAATTCGCTAACTGGCGCTGCATCTGCTCCAACTGTTCGTATCGATACATCATGATATTGAATCCTGAGGCTTCAATTTTCCCAAAGCCATTCAACACATCGAAGGGATGGTCATAAACATTGACTCCCACCGCCGGATGAAAGTCCTCATTGAACCAACGAAGCGGCAGTAAAAATCGGTTGACTTGTGCAGACACAATACCGCTTGAGTCGCATTCCATCGCCGCACTCTGAATCCGCGGCAGACTCTGGGGGTCATCCAATGGCTCTGGAGAGGCGTCCAGAACTGAGAACATTTGCTCGAGCATGCTTATCAGAGTTGTCTCGGCTTGAAAGTCAGGCTCGCTGCCACCTTTATCGAGAAAATACCTCAGTAACTGATCATCGTAGTGGTGATACATCTGCGCAAAATGCGACCAGTACCAGCTCAAAGGGTCTCGGGTAGGACTGATC
>JAAEZV010000285.1 GCA_018222695.1 Gammaproteobacteria bacterium | reverse complement strand
TTGCGTGCTGTGTTGCCGCCGCCCAAATAGGCCTTCTCAAGCACTGCGACGTTCGTGATGCCGTGATACTTGGCGAGGTAATACGCGGTCGCCACACCGTGGCCCCCGCCGCCGATAATCACCACGTCATAGTGCGATTTGAGATCAGTGGGGCCCGGCAGATCGGCGATTTGCTCAAAGGGGAAGTCTTTGTTCAGACCGAATTTCAGTAACGAGAACGGCATAGACCACTTCCCTTCCCAGTAGGCACCACGGCATCACGTGTCCGGCTGCCAGCAACCGACCGGCAAAGTGCCTCAGATACGATTGCTTGCAAACACCGAACCCACTCGACGACAGATTGATCATAGGCCAGGACCGACGAGCCTCGGCGATCTGGCGTACGGTAAACGATAGCTTTCATTCTGCAGGGCCCGCGCCGGAACGTGATTGCGCCGATGCCTCTACCAGCGTCGAGGCGGCAAAGCCTTTGAGCTGCTGCCAGACCTCTGGCTCAACCGTCAGCCCATGCTCCAGAGCCTCATGTCTCGCGGCGAGCAAATCAGATTCATCGTGCCGAGCGAGCAGCCTGTACTCGTCCTCTGAACGAACGGTGGGCAACAAATCGACGTGATTCGCCATAACAATGGTAATCCCATCGTTGGGCACGTCGTCCTCAGGGATTTCTGAAAGCTCATAAACACGGATAGAAGGCACCGCCGAGCCAGCCCGAAAGCCGACCACCTGCTCTGTAATAGGCATTTGGGAATGGCGCCAGAATGCCGTCACATTCATACCTCGGCTGGCGAGGCGAGCCAGGTAGCCCATAATGAGCTGGCGTTGCCGGCAACGCCGAATCTTGATCACGGCAAGCCCTCGAATCCGCGCCTTCGCAAAAGCCAATTCCAAAGCCAGATTACCGGAAGAGAGGACACTCTTTTGTAGTCCATCAATTACCGCAAGGTCTGCATCCTGATACACCACGTCAGGCCGGGCTGAGGCTGCCGAATCCACCACGCACTCCAAGCCGTCACTGAGGGCCTTGAGCCCATCCAGACCGTAGCTCTGCATCCACCCCACCATAGCCGCCGCATCATCAGCATGACCTGCTGTAAACCCCATACCCAAGAAGGCCTTGCGACAGACCGACTGCAATTCATTGAGAGAAATCTTCATTTCACCAAAGCCGTTGGCTCGGAATTTGGCGCCACTGGAAAGCTCCAGTCATCAAATAGCGAACGGGACGTTGAGTCATTCTCGTAGTCACTAAGCAAAGGCGCGCCCTGAAAGAATGTCACCCGAACCCACCGGTCACCTCTGGGATCGAACCGGTGCGCCCCCAAAAAAGAAAGCTTGGCGCGTAACAAATGCATGGGCTTCATATCGCGGTGCCATAGATTCGCCCGAATCTCGCCGTAAACGGTAGTCGCCATGGTTTGGATTCGGCGTATCGCTGCCATGTATTCGGGAAATTCCATCAGCAGGTCGATCGTGAGTCCTCTGGGCTGCTTCTCGAGTGCGCTACTAAGCTCTCGATAAACGCTTTGTGCGGTAGGCCCAATCGCAAGCGCGAGCTCCTTTTCTTCACCGAGCTCTTCTCCCCTGACGCCAAGACGCGGTTCTTCCTTTTCTATTGATTGGTACCAAAACCAATAACGGGCATCATCACATTCATAGTCTGCATAAATCGCCCAATCAAAATGCGTCTCAAGAATTTGCTTGAGCTGAATCAAGGGCATATCGGGTATCAAATCAAGGTTTTCATCAGCACCCATTACGTCATTCAGGGCGTCAACCTGCTCGGGGTACAGCTCAATCAGCAGTGTATTGATCAGCTCCTGACTTTCGAATGACAGCTGCACGTGCGCCCAGTCAAGTAACTGCCGCCAGAAGGCGTCATCAAGCGGGACCAGCTCCAACCAAGCAGTCACCTGCGTGAGCTCTTCATGAACCTCTGCATTGCGCAACCTTTGGCGCTCATCCTCGACACAGGTGTCATTCAGATAAGCGGTCACTCGGCGACACAGGGCCAACATCCTCTCGCGATCACCCTCGTCTGGCTGCTGCGCGCTGGCCAAAGCCAGCGCTCGCTCCCGAACCCAAACCCACTGGCTAATCAACTGCGGGTGGTTAATGAGAAACGGCGCCATCCCCAGTCCAGTTGAATTACCAATTCCAAGATAGCGACGGATGTCTGCAGCCAACGGCACGGTCTTATCTAAGCCGCGCGCGTTGGCAATGTGCTCTACTTGCTCAACAGAGAACTCGCGCAACACGTAAACAGCCGCCATCTGCGCCAAAAAAGGCAGATAAAAATCGGGGTTGCCTTTCAGCCGATCGTAATCGGCAATACCGAACTTTCCGTTTCCGTATACTGCTGTCGTTCTATAAAGATAGCCCGCCTCTTTCAGATAACTGACGTCGGGCTGGCGACCAGCAGCCAATGCCGATACGAATGCCTCAAAGTTCCTCAAACTCTTATTTGCTCGAGAAATCACCAGTAGACGAGGGTGCTGACGACCTGCTTCCTGAAGCGGCACATTCGCGGCCAGTGCTTCCAGCAATAAGCCATCGACCTCACCCTCCACTAACCCAAAGGTGAGATCCCAGCTATCGGCGATTACACGATCGGTCCGCCTTGCGTCGTCGAGATGTTGCGCAAAAATGACGACGTGGTAACGGCCAGCTGGCGTTTGAAGCCGATAGACCGCTGCACCGTAGCCATTGTCGTCTAATTCAAATTGGTCCCGATGAATTCGCCATGCCTGATCATGCATTAGGCGCGTCAGACGTCGTGCAAAACTGAGTCGCGTTGGCGAGTATGCCCCAAGCCGCTCAAGATCCATGACTATCGCAGGGGAACGCAGCGACGCAGCCAAATCCAGAGAAGACGTGGGTGAAGCCGTCATGGCTCGGCGCCGCTTTCCAATAAAGCAAATTTGGGG
>JAAEZV010000284.1 GCA_018222695.1 Gammaproteobacteria bacterium | reverse complement strand
GTCTGTTTATGGGTTGGCGCGCAGGCGTGATGGTGGGCGCAGTGCTGTTACTGACGGTGACCGGCACGATCGGCGTGATGGCAGCCGCAGGGATTGAGCTACAGCGGATTTCGCTGGGCGCGATGATGATCGCAATGGGTATGCTGGTCGACAACGCCATCGTGGTGACCGAGGGCATGATCACTCGTATCAAACAGGGCTTCAGCCCTCGCGAGTCGGCCATCGCGGCGGTGGCTACAACGCGCTTTCCTCTCCTTGCAGCGACGGTTATCGGGATTGCCGCCTTCGCCCCCATCGGCCTGTCGAACGACTCAACGGGCCAGTTTCTGGGGTCGCTGTTCACGGTTTGCGGCATATCGCTGCTGTTGAGTTGGATCCTGGCGATTACGCTGGTGCCCTCCATCGGGATGGCACTGCTGACCGCCGTGCCGGAGGCTTTGCCCGAGAGCCGCCTCTATGCCGGACCGGTTTTCTCGGGATACCGCAAACTCATGACATGGGGTATTGCCCGGCGCGGCTGGACCACGCTTGCCATGTTGGCGGTCATGTTGTCGAGCATTGTGGGCTTTACGCAACTGAAGCAGGGGTTTTTTCCGGCAACCAGCACGCCTCTGTTCTTTGTGGATCTCTATCAAAGCCAGGGCACCGATATCCACGCCAGCGATCGCATGGCGGATCGCGTGCGCAAGCGACTGCTCAACCTTGAGGGCGTGACTGAAGTCTCAACGTGGGCGGGGCGGGGCCCTGTTCGCTTCACCATGATCCTGCTCCCCGAGCGGCCCGACCCCGCCTATGCGCAGCTGGTGGTGAACGTCGATGACGTGGAGGCGGTGACGAGGCTGATGGCGCAGACAGGTGAACTGATCGCGTCCGAATTTCCCGAAATTCATCACATGGTGCGGCGCCTCGAGTTCACCAGCAGCACCGCGAGCAAAATCGAGGCGCGCTTTTATGGGAGTGACCGCATCGAGCTGCGCGGGCTCGCAGAGCAGACCATGCAGCACTTCATTGAGCACCGGCTGATTGATCGCAAGATCGACTGGCGGGAGCAACGGCTGTCACTGGCCGTGATGCCAGATCACGCCCGGGCACGACGCGCTGGCATTCAGTTACCCGACGTCTCGCGGGCTGTGGAGTCGAGCACCGTCGGCACGCCTGTCGGTGTACTGCGTGATGGCGATAAACCCGTTCCCATTGTGGCGCGCATCACGCCGCTGGCAGAAACCGCGACAGAACTGCTTGAACGCGACCTGTGGAGCGAGAGCACCCAGTCATTTGTATCAGCACGCCAGGTGGTGTCAGCCGCCGCACTCCGCGCGGAAGACAGCTTCCTGATGCGGCGCAACCGGGTCCGTGCCATTACCGTCCAAGCGAATGCGCCCCCGGGTGAAACCGCTACCAGCGCGTTCAATGCTATCCGTGGCGACATTGAATCTATCCCGCTACCGCCAGGTTATGGACTTGAATGGGGCGGCGAGTACGAGTCGATGAAATTGGCCAATGACATGGTCATCTCGCGCTTCCCGATCGCACTACTGGTGATGATCATTGCAACCTTGATGCTGTTTGGCAGCGTGCGGCAAATGCTGGTCACCTGGATGACCGTGCCACTCATTATGGTGGGCGTGTTTATCGGGCTCTTTGTGACTGACCTGTCCTTTACCTTTCCCGCATTGCTCGGACTGTTGAGTCTGGTGGGCATCTTGATCAAGAACTGCGTGATCATGGTCGAAGAGATCAATCTGCGCTCTGCTGACGATGGCCTCACCCAACACGCCTTGGTATCAGCCTGTGTGAGCCGCCTGCGCCCGGTGCTGTTGGCGGCAGGCACCACCATTGTCGGCATGGCGCCGCTCCTGAGAGATGACTTCTTTCGCGAGATGGCGGTGTCGATCATGGGCGGGCTGGCCTTTGGCTCGGTGCTGGCACTCCTCGCCGTACCGGTGTTTTACGCGCTATTGTTTTCGATCAGAAGTAGCAGCAACACGACATGAGAAACTGACCAGGAGGCAGCAACGATGGGCTGCCTTTCGGGAAAACGCTCCAGCGCGCGGGGAGACACTAATACCTTAGCGATCGGAAAAACCTTTCTAAGACTGACCTGCTCAACAAAGGTGCCGTATACCTCATAGAGGCCGAGACCTATACTCGCGCCCAGACACAAGCAACGACCTGATCAAGACGAGGATGACACATGACTCACGGTGTATTACTGCTGGACGGCGGCATGGGACAAGAACTGATTCGACGCAGTCCTTCACCCGCGCATCATCACTGGTCGCTGCAGGTCATGCTGGAGCAACCCGAACTGGTCGCCGAGGTGCACCGGGATTTCTGCGAAGCGGGTGCAGGCGTCGCCTGCCTGAATACCTACGCGATTACGCACACCCGGCTGGCACGGGGCACGGGCCTGCCGCCAATCGGCAGCTTGTTAAATGATGCGCGAGATCTCGCGCGACAGGGCGCAGAGGCGAGCGGTCGGTCAGACACCGCCTTAGTCACCTCACTGCCCCCGTTGGTCGCCAGCTACCGCCCCGATACCCAGCTCCCCCTCGAGCAGGCCATTCAGGAATATCGCGAACTGATTGACCTCCAGGCAGAGAATGTGGACGGTTTTATTGCCGAGACCATCCCTTCCATTGCCGAGGCGACCGCGGTGCTGACCGCAGCCGATCAAGCGGGTGTCCGGATTATGCTTGGGCTCACCGTTGCTGACGACGACGGCCAGCTTTTGCGCTCTGGAGAGCCACTTTCCGATGCGCTAGAGGCGATCGACGCCTTCGAGCCGCTGGCGGTGGTCATTAATTGCTCCAAGCCGGAGGCCGTCTCCCAAGCGATTCCCATCTTGAAAGAATCGCGTTTTGCGTTTGGCGCTTACGCGAATGGCTTTACGGCTATTGACGCACTGGAACCGGGCGGTGTGGTCG
>JAAEZV010000283.1:336-2932 GCA_018222695.1 Gammaproteobacteria bacterium | reverse complement strand
TGGCTTTGACAACGGTGGTACGATTGGCGGATTTATCGCCGCCGGCAAAGCTCAAATAGATCGTTTTGTTCTGAGTGAAGGCGGGGTCGGGCAGTACCTCGAGTAACCCGCCCTGATTCGCGTAATAGACTTCGGGCGCATTGCTAATCGCGGTGATAGTGCCATCAGCGTCGAGTCTCACGAGCCGGCCACTCTTCTCCGTGATCAAAAAGGCGCCGTCGTCGATGGCGGCGATAGACCAGGGTTTGTCGAGGTCCGTCGCTAAAGTAGTCACCTGATAATTTTGCGCGGATACGGCGCCGCTCATCGCCAACAGTAATGTGCCGAAGACTATCGAGGCCGTGTGAGACGCGCGTAAAGGCATGGGCATGGGAAGCTTTCCTGAAAACGTGAGCCGACAATCCTACGTAAGCGTAACATCAGCGGATCGAGCGGGATGCCATAGTGCCTCCCAGCCCTCAGCTGACTCTCGAGCGGGAGCGCAACGTGCGTGTAGTGATCAGTCTCACCTTCGGCATCTTACTGGCCTATGTTGCAGGCAGTGTGCTGGGCACTCAGGTAGTGTTGAATAACGTCGCCTCTATGGGTCTGGAGGTCACGCTCGCCATGCGATGGTCGAGCTCCTTGAGTGATGTGTCGGGGCTTGCAGGCACCTTGCTGCCTCTGATGGCGATCGCACTGCTGCCAGGGTGGCTGACATTGGATTGGCTGGGTCGGCGGCCGACCACGCCTGTCGCATCCGCGTGGTACATCCTGACGGGTGCCATGGGTGTCGCGGTACTGCATCCAACACTTGATTGGGTGTTCGGTGTCGATGTGTTCGCGCCCGCGAGAACAATGCCAGGCCTGCTGGGGCAGGCCCTGGCAGGTGGCTTGGGCGGCGTTGCAGTGGCACTCTCGCGCCGAGGAGGAGTTGGTGGTTGATCGGGATTCGGTCAAAAAAACGGTCGTCGATTTCCGAGACGCTCTACGCCTGACAAATACCTGACCCACAGTAGGTCAAGCTTCGGTGTTGGTGAGGTCACTGCAGTTTTCACCGGGTTTTCGACTGGCTATTTCGCCTTCCTCCGGTACCATGGGTGAAACGGATTTTATGAACGACAGGACAGACGCATGGATGCACTCAAGACCGCCGGGCAGACGCCCTTAGCAGGCAATCAAAAGCTTTCTGAGTTCTCAGAGGACCATCTGGCTATGAGCACTGAACCCACCGAGCTCAACGCGCGACGAACTGATGCGGCGGACGCCAAAGAGGTTAGTTCGGTTGATATCGACGAAGCCAAGAGTGTCGCGGGGCGACGCCGCTTCCTGCGTTGGTTTGGTGTCTCGGCCTCGGGGGTCGCGCTGGCCAATACCATCGATACCAGCAAGGAGAAAATCGAGGCGGGGGGTGAGCGCGCTCAGGAAGAAATCGCGCGGCTCAAAAAGGCCTATCAGGAACTCGACGATCGGTCGCGTCTTATCCTCAGGCTGGTATTGATCCTGTCAGGGCTCGATTTCATTACTGCGCTGTAACCCCTGGGACAGGGCTGTTGGCGTCGACAAAGACCATTTTTTTTGTCGCATCATGGTGCGAAATACCCTTTAACAAGCGCAGTTGCCCAGTCGCATCCTCGACAAGTGCCGAACAGTTTTCGACCCAGTCGCCATCATTGGCGTAAACCAAGCCATCACGTTCATAGAGGCTGGGATGGTGAAGATGCCCGCAGATAACGCCGTCGTAACCCTTTTCACTTGCCATGTGCAAGGCAGCATCCTGGTAAGCGGTTATCGCTTCAGCTGCTTGTGAGACATTTTTTTTCACCCAGCCGGCGAGTGACCAATAGCGGCAGCCGAACAATCTTCGAAGCGACACGACCCAATGATTGACGTTCATCAGCACAGCGTATGCGAAATCACCCACGACTCGATTGAGTTTGCTGTAGCGAACGGCGTAATCCAACTCATCGCCATGAATGACCAGGAGCCGGCGTCCGCACGAAGTGACGTGTTCAACAGATCGTTTAATGTCTATGTCACCTAGCGCGCCGCCCACCAGCGTGCGAAAGGCGTAGTCATGATTTCCCGGTACGTAAATGACGCGGCTGCCCTCCCTGCGAGAGAGCTTCATGATCTCGCGCAATACCTTGTTATGGGTGTTCGGCCAATGAACACGGCGCTTCATCGCCAGGAGATCCACGATATCTCCCACTAGGTACAGCGTCTCGAACTCGATGCGTTCGAACAGTTGCAGCAGCTCACCCGCTTTGCTGTGTCGACTACCTAAATGCACATCGGAAATCCAGATCGAGCGGCACTGTAACTTATCGTTTGATCGAATCGCTTCCATCGAGTGTCTCTCCAGTGAGATAGCGTTTGCGTTTACGCGGTGTGAGTTGCTGCAAGTCGACAAGCACGAACGCGTCCACACAGTCAGAAAATTCGGGATCAATATTGAATGCAGTAAACGCCACGCCGTTACTCTCGGTAGCGTGCGCGTAGTGTTTGAAGAGAACGGGTATCGGCAGGCCCTGTTCTGCCAAAGTATCTTTAAGGGCGCGGAAGTCCTGGTCGTAGTCAATACCCGTGAACTCCTGCTCAAGTTGTCTGGTCAGAT